>JBGSIK010000171.1:0-6479 GCA_041742575.1 Candidatus Krumholzibacteriia bacterium | reverse complement strand
CCTCGACGGCGCGCTGATGGCGTCCTCCGGACGGACGGCGACCACCATGGCCATGGGCGCGGGGTCCACGCAGTTCCAACACCTCATACAGACCGAGGTGCCGCGCAAGCTTCTCGCCGATTGGCTGGAGATATGGCGCACCCACTACGGTCTTTCCGGTCCGTATCAGGTCGAGCTCAGGCCGCACACGGCCGGGTCGGAGCTGCTCGAGCTCAAGGTAGTGAACGGCACGGCGTCGGCGGTCGCCAATCTCGTCTTCACCAACATACACGACCGCCGTGGCCAGAGCTTCCTGTCGGTACGGGACCAGAACACGTTCGATGAATCCCTGCGCAAGAAACGCCTCATGACGCTCCTGCATCTTTTTCTCATCCACCGGTACAAGGCGGTGACGGTGCACTACGTGAGCCCGACCGACGACGTTCGCTACCACACGGGGCGGATGAAGCACTACGGGGTGTTCTCCGAGGTCCACAGCGAGATCGGCCATCTGATCGTCGCCTCCGTCAACACGGACCGCGTGGCCCAGCTTCTCGAACCGGACCGCGTCGCGCTACGAAAGCTGATCGACAAGACCGGCCCGCCCTCCTAGTAGAGAGTGCAATCGCGGGAGGCTGTCCACGTCGACCGGCGTGACGCAGGGAGGACCGCGCTACGTCACCGTCCGACATACTGCCCGGCGACCAGCAGGACAAGACACAGCGCTCCAAAGACAACGATCAAGCGGGCCATCTTCTTGAAGTCATTCTTCAGCACCACGAGGGTGCCGATCAGGAACGGCCAGGCGAGAAACGAGAGGGCAGAGAGCGGGGCCAAGACGCCGATCGTAATGAGCAGGCATTGATAGACGAAGATGAACAGAAACCAAGACGTGAGATACCACTCCAGCGACACCCCACTCTCCCAGACTTTGAAAGCGACGCTCTTCACTCCCTTTTTCAGATTCGCTTCGGCATCAGGCCATTCGTCCAGCGCCAGTCCGGCGAAGGACAGCATAACGGCGAAAGGGACACTGGCCAGAATCCCCTTCGGCCAGGGGGGATTATTCGTGGTCGAATACATACCCAGCAGGACAGCCAGGGGGCCGCAGCCGACACCGAGAGCGGTCTCATGCGTCCAGTTGAACTTCGCCTTCGCATACCAGAACGTTATCAGCATGCCCGAGAGTCCGAAAACCAGCGCCCCCCAACCGACGTGGATCACGAGGTAGACGATCGGAATCATCGCGAGCAGGTACCAGACCATCGCATTCAGCGCCACTTCCCCGACCGTCACGACACCGGCCGCAAGCAGGCTCTGGCCGGCGCAGTAGCCCTTCTCCGCGCTTCGTTCTTCGACAGCGCCCCTGTCGAGCCCCGTCCACGCATAATCGAGCAAGCTGTTGAAGGAGTGTCCGCCCGCCATGATCAGGAGACCCGCAACGACACCCAACCAGGAATCGACGGACATGCCTCCGGCCAAAAGCGCGCCGAGGACCACCCCCGATCCGAAGAACGGTGCCGCGAACCAGCGCGGAAGTGTCCAAAGATGCGCTTTGATTCTGGAAGTCACCAGTTCCTCCCGACTGCGACGATCCCGCTACTATAAGGATTGCGTCAATGCCAGCAAGATCAAGATGCAGGCCAGACTCGCAACCGGGATTGCCCAGTTGTCATCCGCCCATTTGACGATGCCGACGTCTCCGAAGAGCCGTTCGGTGATGACCGCGACGACAGCTCCGACCACTCCTATCCAAAACGGTCTCAAGAACGCCGCGGCTACCACGAGGCAAACCACGAGCATGGCGACCGAACCCCAGAGCCCTTTGACGGGTTTGCCGTACACTCGGTAGCGAACCAAGCCGGTCAAACAGTCTCCCCAGGCCATGAACAGCAGGCATGACACAGCCACAAAAGGTCTGTCGAGCCACAGCCAGCCAACGGCGAAAACAGGAACCCCGATGGCCGCAAACCACACTTCCGATTTGACGTTCCCTCCCCTGCCGCTGCCTCCGACGCCGCGAAACGCGCCGGGCTTGAAGATCCTCGCGCCCGAGAGCACCAAGGCAAAGCTTCCCGAGAGGGCGATCGGCCAGAACGCCGATGAAAACAGGCAGCCGCAGAGGAGAAACCCGACTCCCCCGGCGCCATGCCCGACCTTTCGTGAGAGGTAGTGTGGGACTTTCAGGTCATAGAGAACGTTGGATATCCACAAGCCGACGAGGACGACTCCGAGCACCACCACTGCGTAGGGGATCTCTGATAGCATGCTGGCTCCGAAAACGATCAGCGCGATGGAGGTAGCATAGAACGGAAGTGATGTGGACTCAATAGCTGTATTTCTCGGCTCGACGCAGCTCAAGTGACCTGTTGGCCTACAGCTCCCACGGAGGGGTTTGACCGTCACGATGGACCCTGTTACACTCCCCACGTTGCATTCTCCACGGGGCCAGCGCGCGGCGCGGCGGCGGTGTTGAATATTCTCATGGGAGAAAGATAGATACGCCATGATCGGCAAGACGATCCTCCACTATAAGATCACGGAGAAACTCGGCCAGGGTGGCATGGGCGCCGTCTACATGGCGGAGGACACCAAGCTCGACCGGACGGTGGCGCTCAAGTTCCTCCCCCCGAGCGCGCTTGCCGACGAGAGCGACAAGGCGCGATTCGTCCATGAAGCCCGCTCCGCCGCGGCGCTCCATCACCCCAATATCTGCACGGTCTACGAGATCAACGAGGCCGAGGGGCAGGTCTTCATCTCGATGGCCTACCTCCCGGGTGGGAGTCTCAAGGAGAGAATCGAGAAGGGTCCTTCGAGCGCCGAAGACACGCTCAAAGTCGCCGCACAAATCGCCAGGGGGCTCCAGGCGGCGCACGACAAGCAGATCGTTCACCGAGACATCAAACCGACGAACATCATGTTCTCGGAGAGCGGCGTCGCGACCGTCCTGGATTTCGGCCTCGCGAAATCGAAGCACCAGACCCACGTGACGAAACTCGGGACGACAATGGGAACGGTCGCGTACATGTCGCCCGAACAAACACGCGGGGACGACGTAGATCACCGCACGGACATCTGGTCGCTCGGCGTGATGCTCTACGAGATGACCACCGGGCGGCGTCCATTTCGCGGCGATTACGACGAGGCGGTTATCTATTCGATCCTAAACGAATCTCCCGTATCCGTCGATGAGCTCCGGAAAGACGCGGACCCGAATCTCGTGTACATCGTCCAAAAAGCCATCGCGAAGTCCCCGGCGGACCGCTACCAATCGGCCGGGGAGATGCTCGCCGATCTCGAAGCGGCTCTCGATGAGATCAAGATCGGATCGTCTAGGTCACGCTCCGCCACGTGGACACGGATCGGGCCGGCGAGACGGCGCGCGGGGATCGGGCGGTTCGTGACCGCCCGAGTCGCCTTTCCCGCGGCGCTCGTGATCACCGCTGCCGTCGTCGGCCTTGTAGTGACGTTCGGAGGCGGCAAGGGCGGGGTGACGGAGACCGTAGCGGTCGTCGACGAGCAAGGCCGGACGGTCGAGCGAGCCATTCCCAAGAGCGAATACCGGAGGAGCTTCGCGCTCTCCTTCTTCGACAACAAAACCGGTGATGCCGCGAATGACTGGCTTGGGGTAGCAATCCCCCTGCTCCTCGAGGAGGACCTCCTGCAGGATCAGTTCCTCACCGTGCGCTCCACTTTCGATCCCTTCGCGATCGATCGGCTCCAGAGGGCCGGTTTCAAGAGCTGGGAACAGGCGCCGTGGAGTTTCAAGCAGCGGCTGGCGAACGAATCGAATCTGGACTACCTGGTGACCGGGTCGTTTTCCGTCGAAGACGGCGGGTATGTCGTCACGAGGACGCTTCATGACGCTTCCACCGGAAGGCTTGCGGCCACCCAATCGTACAAGGGACCCAACCTCTTCTCGCTGGTCGACGAAATGTCCGTGGACACAAAACGGGATGTCAATGTCCCCGACGCGCACCCCGGCGGCGTCAAAGACCTGCCGGTCGCCGAGATGATGACCTCTTCGCTCGAAGCGCTGATGACCTTCAGCATCGGGACGAAGAAGGCGTGGTTCGAACACGATTGGCCTGGCTCGATCGAAATGGTCGAAGGGGCGACAGCCATCGATTCGACAATGGCAGCGGCGTACTTGCAGCTCCTCGATCTCTACGTCAACGGGAACCAGGGCGAAAAAATGGGCTGGGCGCTCGAGCGCCTCATGCGGCATGTGTACAAGCTGCCCGAGCGAATGCAGTTCGAAGCAAAAGCGGCGTACTACGTCTTGAACAAGGATCCCGAGAAAAGCATCGCGGTGCTCAAGATGATGACGGAGCTCTACCCGGCGGATGTCACAGCCCGGCAAACGCTGGCGGAGAATCTCGCGGCCCGGAACGAGATGGATGCGGCGATAGCGGAATACAACGAGATACTCAGGATCGATCCGAATCGCACCGAGTTTCTGAGGCGGATCGGGCTGTTCTATAGGGAAAAAGGGGATTTGAGTCAAGCCCTCGTGTACTTCGAAAGGTACGCGAAAGCCAACCCGGAAAAAACGAAATCGTTCACCGACATCGGCGGGGTCTACGATGTTCTCGGCGAATACGACCAGGCCGCGACGTACTACGAAAAAGCGCTCCTTCTCGACCCCGAAAACGTGTCGGTCCTCCGGGCTCTCGCGGATATCGACGCGAAGCTGGGTCGGAGCGACATTGCACTGAAGAAATACAACGACGCTCTCCGTATGGCGAGATCCGCTCGCGATCGGATCGAGATCTACTCCGGACTGCAGGAATTCTATTTGAATCGCGGAGAACTGGAAAAGTCGTTCGAACAGATGCGTCTCAAGTGGGATGAGTACAAGAGTGTGTACCCGCCTGTCCAGCTGATGATCACAAAGTCCCTGGACGCGAGGCTCTTGATCAAAGCCAAACGCGCGGACGAAGCGTTCGCGATCATCGAGTCCGTTCGAAAAGAGATGCAGCATCCGTACGATGAGCTCGTGCCGCTGGGTTATGTGTACGCGTATATCGAGCTCCAAGAAGCCGACAGCGCCGAGGCCGCTCTCGAGCGGCTGATGCCCTTCATCGATGCGTACCGAGTCGAGCAGCTTCGCGGAAACGTATACTTCGCCGAAGGGCGCATCGCGGAAATCCGCGGGGATTATCGAAAGGCGATCGAACGCTTCGAAAAAGAGACCGCTGCCACCCCCACCGATCCTGCGGTTCATCTGTATATCGGTCGGTGCCAGCGCAAGCTCGGCGACGCCGTCAAAGCCGAAGCATCGTTCGCCCGGATGCTCAAGGTATGCCCCAACGATCCCGAAACGCTCTACGAGCTCGCTCTTCTCCAGTCGGACAGAGGAGAAAAGGAGAAAGCGATCGCGTCGCTCGAAAGAGCCCTCGTCGTCTGGAAAAACGCCGACCCCGTTTTCAAGCCCAGGCACGAAGCCCGCGAGACCTTGGCTAAATGGGCGAACTAGTTCCGGACGAGTCGGCCGGTTCGCCCTTTGCGCCCCCTCGAACGTTGCTTATGCAGAGCCGGCGGCTTTGCCGAGCGGGCCCCCGGGCCTCGCTCTTTTCATGAGCCGCGCGCCACCCCTCTATTCCTTCTCGAGCACGATTCGATCTTCGCCGAAGGCGAGCAGCAGCGACCTCAATTCCCGGTATGACGCCGGAAGCACGACATCACGGTTTAGTGTAAGCTGCTTCCGGAAGAGATACGTTCCATCGGGTCGCGGTTCGAGTGCCACGACAGCTTCACCGATGTCATTCTTCGCATTCGCATCGAAACGAGTGGCTACGAGCTCCCATCCCTCCGGGAGCTCGATCGTGCACGACATACGGAGGACGCACGGATCGATCCCGAAGGCATCGGCGCAATCCGAGCGTTCGAGATGGACACGCTCGATGCCCGAGAGCGCGGCGTCGAAAGGCTTCGGCGCCACAAGGTACAACCGTTCCCCCGGCTTCGCATCGGGCAGGGGGACCGTGAAGGCAAACTCTACCTCGGCCCGGTCGCGCTCGAGCAGCCGCGGGTTCCAGGTAACGAGCTCCGCGCCGGCGAAAAGGCTCGAGACGCGTTTTTTCATGAAATCCTCGAAACCGTTCCCGTCCTTTCGAACGATGTAGTAGGGAGAGAATGCTCTCTTCAGGACTGCCGTGCCTTTACCTTCGAGACCGCCGTCCTTGCCGGGTTTGAGGACTATCGAGAGCTCGCTCCGGCCGACGACGACGGTCCGTGCGGGAAACGTCAAGAGCCTGAGCTCAGGACCGAGGTACGCGAGGGTCTTCCCCGCGAGGGCAAATGACGGGTCATGCTCGAAAGCCGCAGTGGGATCGAGCAGCAGCTCACCGGCAACCTTCACCGTCACGGCAACTGCGACGCGCGAGAAGAGCTCCGGCGCCGGCACTTCGCCGAGTGCAGCTCGACCCGCCGAAACCAGAACAAAGGCCGGCTCGTATCCGGCTCCCCGAAGCATCGCCGCGAGGAGCACGGCGCCG
>JBGSIK010000170.1:0-1857 GCA_041742575.1 Candidatus Krumholzibacteriia bacterium | reverse complement strand
CGTAAACCGGGTGGACCTCGGCTGGAGCGTCGATCGCGACGTGAGCAAGGCCTACCTCGATCCGTCCAAACTGGAACAGGTGATCGTCAACCTTCTCAGCAACGCGCTCAAATTCACGCCGGAACGCGGGCGCATCTCGGTAACGGCCCGGACGGGCGGAGTCGAGCAAGTCGGAGAAGACCTGAGACTCTTGCCCTGGGAGATGCTGGGGGAACCGCGCCTGCTCGAGATCTCCGTCGAGGACACGGGATTGGGAATGAGCACGGAAACGCTCGACCATCTGTTCAACCGTTACTACGCGTCGGAACGCGGTGGAAGCGGGCAGGGCTCGCACCTCGGACTGGCCATATCTAAAGCGCTGGTCGAAGCGCAGGACGGCTGGCTGGCCGTCAAGAGCCAGATCGGGATCGGCACCACCGTGTCGGCGTTCATACCGCAGGACCGTCACACCGCGTGCGTCCTGTCGAGAATGCGCCGGCTCAACGAGCTGGTGGCGAGCACGCTTGCCGCCCGCCGCCCCGTGGCGCTGTACGCGCTCGGAAAATCGGACGGCGAAGGGTGGGAGGACATATTCGGTTCGTGGCCGCGGCCGCCTGTAGTGAACCCCGATCGAAAGATGAGCGCGACGGATAGTTTCCATGCTTGGACGATCGATGCGGAACTGGCCATAGTCGCTCTGCTGGAGAGGGGCGACCGGACGCCGGAGAGTGTTTTCGGATCCCGATTCGTGCAGGCCGACGATGCTTCGTACATGTTCAGCGGTTACGCGGTGGGCGCATGTCATGCCCCCGCGGAAGCCAATTCACTGGCGCAGCTGTGTCACATCGCGATGCAGCGTATGGACGCGGCCCGTAAAATTCAGGTGCGGTCGGCAGTCGAGCGGGTCGCATCGGGTATCGGATCTTTCGTGACCGAACTGGGGGAATGACCCCGCGGCGCATTCAGGAGCGATTGTATGGATAGTATCAGGGTTTTACTCGTGGACGACGAGCAGGATATCGTCGATACCATCAAGTACAGTCTGGAGCTCAGGGGGTATGTCGTCGATGTAGCCTACGACGGACTTTCCGCCATCAGCCGCGCGCGGGCCGGGAACTACGCCATCATGATTCTGGACGTGATGCTCCCCGGCAAGAACGGATACGAGGTCTCACGAATCCTCAAGGAGGAGATGGATGCGGGGCAGCTGGAGCCGTTCAAGATCCTCCTCATCACGGCCAGGAAATTGAACGACACCCTTCGCGAAGACTTCGTGTCGACGTGGTCCAAGGCCGACTCGTGCCTCTACAAGCCGTTCGACCTCGAAGGTCTCCTCGATCACATGTCGCAACTGCTGACGCCGGTCCGCAGCTGAGAACGCCGTTTTTTCGTCGCGCCGCAGTTCCCACCCGGCGCACGCGCACGGGGGGATTCGATTTCGGATCCCCCGCGTGCTCTCTCTGAATTCCCCCGCTGCCGCAGGCATGCTAAAATCGATCCGATGGTCAAATTCATCGTCGGTATCGGAGAGTTGCTGTGGGACATGCTGCCGGGCGGGAAACAGCTCGGCGGGGCGCCCGCCAACGTGGCGCGTCACGTCTGCTCGCTGGGCGAAACCGGGATAGTGGTCTCTCGCGTGGGCGCCGATTGGCTGGGCAGGGAAATGCTCGCGCGTTTTCATCGCGCGGGGTGGAGCCGGGAGTTCATCCAGACCGACGAGGTGCATCCGACCGGAACGGCGGCGGTGGAGTTGGCCGCGGATGGGTGCCCCACGTTCGGGATACGCGAGGGGGTGGCGTGGGACTTCATCGAATGCACGGAGGCGCTGGATTCGCTGGCTTCGCGCGCGGCGGCGGTGTGCTTCGGCACGCTCGCGCA
>JBGSIK010000169.1:0-2224 GCA_041742575.1 Candidatus Krumholzibacteriia bacterium | reverse complement strand
TCCTCGGCTACGGCGGATCTCTCGATCCCCGCGGAGTCTGCTCCGGCAGGAGAGACGAAGGTGCTCATGATCCTCGCCGGCTCCCCCGCGGGCTCAACAGCCAGGGTGGCGGGGGCAATCGCGGACGAACTTGGCGCTCAGGTTGTGGGCCCCGATCGGGCCGACCTGGCGCGATCCGGCGATTTCACGCTCATCGGATTCGGATCGGGGATTTTCTATGGAGAGCACCATGCCGCTCTTCTCGCACTTGTAGACGAGCTGCCGCGTGTCACGCAGGCGAAGGCGTTTCTCTTCTCGACCTGCGGCATGCCGGCGCGCTTCGCGAGCCCGGAAACGCTCGCGGATTATTCCAGCGGGAACCACGCGGCGCTTCGGGAAAAACTCCGTGTGAAAGGCTACGAGATCGTTGGTGAATTTGCGTGCCCCGGCGTAACTGTTCAGCTGGTTTTCGGTCGCAAACTACCGGACAAATGTCGGGGATTCCGGAAACTCTGAATCTGTGAAACCCTACGAGGTGTGGGAAGGGAGAGCAGTTTTGCGGGTGGAAGACCGATCCCGCGCGAGAAGATCCTCGCGGCTTACCGCGCTGGACCCGAGGCCATCGTCTCGCTCATCCAATACCTGCAGGACATGTATGAGGGCGAGCTTCACGCGTTGCAGGCTCAGGTGGAAGCCCACGCCCAACAGTTGAGGCAGCTGCAGGAACGATTGCATACCGACAGCCACAACAGCAGCAAGCCTCCTTCCAGTGATGGGATGGCCCGCCGACCGTATCAGAAACGCCCCAAGAGCAAGCGCAAGCCGGGAGGTCAGCCCGGACACGAAGGGATGAGCCTGAAGCGGGTTGCGGTACCGGATCGTGTCGTTGTGCATCGGACGCGGAACCGTTGTCGCTGTGGCTGTTCGCTGCGTGGTCAGGCCGTCGCGGACTACGAACGTCGGCAAGTGTTCGACCTGCCGGCAGTACAGGTGGAGGTCACCGAACATCGCGCCGAGGTCAAACGCTGCCCTGGCTGTGGCCGGGAAGTGGTGGCCGAGTTTCCCGCCGACGTGCAATACGTGGTGCAGTATGGTCAACGCGTGCACGCCGCCACGATCTATCTGAAAGATTATGGCCTGTTGCCCTACGGGCGGTTACGGCAGGTGATGCAGGATCTGTTTGGCGTACGCCTCAGTGGGGGAACGCTGGCGCAGATTGAGCAGGACTGCGCCAAGCGGCTGCAGGAAACGGTGGAACAGATCCGAAGGGAAGTGGCTGCGGCAGCGGTCGTGCATTTTGACGAGACCGGCGTGCGCGTCGAGGGGAAACTGGCGTGGTTGCACGGCGCGAGCACGAGAGAGGCGACCTACTACCAGATTCATCGTCGTCGGGGTTCGGAGGCTATCGACGCCATCGGAGTGCTGGGCAGCTTCACCGGGGTATCGGTACACGACGGCTGGACCAGCTACGCAGGCTATGGCGAGCTTCATGCGCTGTGCAACGCTCATCATCTTCGCGAGTTGACGTTTCTGTGGGAGGAACGCCGGCAGCGGTGGGCGCTGGCCTTGGCCACGGAGCTCCGTCGGTGGAAGCACCTCGTGGACCTTGCGAAAGCCCGCGGTCAAGACCATCTGGCTGCCGCCACACTACGCAAGATTGAGCATCGATATGGGCAGTTGCTGCACATAGGGATGAGGGCGAATCCTCCTCCACCTCCGCCCAATCGGCCCCGACGAGGACGCAGAAAGAAGGGCAAGGCTCGCAGTCTCGTGGATCGGCTCTGGGACAATCGCGAACATGTTCTGCGCTTTGTCCATGACTTCCGCGTTCCATTTGATAACAATGTCGTCGAGCGCGATCTGAGGATGATGAAGGTTCAGCAGAAGATCTCAGGAACCTTCCGCAGCTGGCGGGGCGCTGAGGCCTTTGCAACTATTCGCACTTACCTCTCAACGATCCGCAAGCGTGGGATAAACGTGATCGAAGGCATCCTCTCCATCTTCTCAGGAGATCCGTTGTTGGCACAGCAACCCTGATCACGCTGAACAGTTACCGCAATTCATCATAATACGTCAGGAAACTCAATTTATTTCTTGACAGACTGAAGTTGTTGTGGTCTTATCGGTACAGAATGCTGGAAGCAGAACGCCAGATCAACATCATCAACCTCATCAAGGAAAAGGGGAGCGTGAGCGTCTGTGATCTGAGTGGCTTGTGTGGAGCCTCCGAGAATACGATTCGCCG
>JBGSIK010000168.1:0-6644 GCA_041742575.1 Candidatus Krumholzibacteriia bacterium | reverse complement strand
TCCTGCGCATGGTATGCACTCGTCTTTCTTCTGACAAGAAAAAAGATCCCCCCCTCCGAGCGCCTCGGCGGCGTCCCCGGCCTCGGCCGGCCCCGAGGGCCTCAACTATCACGGGCTCTCGATCCGGGCCTCGCGCGCTGCATCGGCCGCCGCTTTCAAAATGCAACGCCCCCCCGGTCCGCGCGCCACAACGGGGAACAACCGGAAACGATGCGCAATCGTGGGGCCACCGCCCAGAGCCGGGGTTTGCCGGCCGGCATTCCTTGCAGGTTGCACCGGTGGCGAGAAACGCCCCCTCCCGCCCTGCGGAGGACGCGATCAAAGGGGCTCACAATTGCTCGTTGAGCCGCCGCGAAGGACGACCCGACTGGCACACGGTTTGCACAACGGGTATGCGAAGGAAGGGAAAACCATGTGGAAACAACGGTTCAAACGTTCCCCGAATGGCTTCACGTTGATCGAGACCATGGTAATCGTCGCGATCATCGGGATGCTCGCCGGACTGGGAGTCCCAGCGCTCTCCCAGTACGTGCAGCGCCAGAGGGTAGTCGGGGCTACAAACACGCTGATAGCCGACATCCAGTACGCGCGCTCGCTCGCGATCGCACGCCGCGCGACGTTCCGCATCGATTTCGGTGCCACACAGTACCAGATCATCGAGAACGGCCCCGAGAACGTCATGAAAACCGCGACCGCTCCCGACGGCGTCACCTACGCCGCCGGAGCGAATCCCAACTTCTATCCGTGGGGCCTCACGGATCCGGTGAACATCGTCGTCGGCAATCCGCGCAAAAGCTCGAACGTCAACTTGTTACCAAACGGAACGGTGTCCCATGACTAGACCCAACCACACCCACCGCAATCCCGCAAACGATAGCGCGGGATTCAGTCTCGTCGAGCTGATGGTCGTACTCGTCATCCTGACGATCGGACTGCTCCCGCTCGCCCTGGTTCAGATGCGGGCGCAGCAGGACGTGTTCGAAACCGGTCAGTTCACGGAGGCGCTTCAAGTTGCGCAGCTGCAGATGGAGGGAGTGAAGGCGCGGGGATTCGGGGGCGCGGCCACCGATTCGGGCACGGTCGACGTATACCAGTGGCGGACGACCGTCACCAATGTGAGCTGGGGGTTGGACCAGGTCACCGTCCAGGTTCAGTGGAACGAGAAGGGGCGGCAGCGGGATTTGCAGGTCATGGACAGGATCTCTTTCCGGTAGGAACACGCCATGAACAGGTCATTGAAGCATAGCATCTCCATAGTGAACAGCAACGACGGTCTCACCCTGGTTGAGGTCATGATGACGCTGTTGATCTTCGCAACTGTTCTCGCCGTGATCAACAACGTCTTCTTTACCACACAGGCGCTGTACTCGCGGACGTCGCAGCGTGCCGACATGCAGATGTCGACCCGTGCCGGCCTGGGTGTACTTGTGAGCGAGATCCGCGCAGCCGGGTGCGATCCCACCGAAACGGGGATCGCGGGCCTGCGGCGGGCCACACAGGACAGCGTGCGTTTCCAGTCCGACCTCAATGCGGACGGAGCCATCCAGACGGTCGAGCCATCCGAGGACGTCCTCTATTACTTCGACGCCGCGCAGGAGACTCTGTTCCGCGATCCCGGCACCGGCCCGCAGCCGATGATCACGAACGTCACCCAGTTCATGCTGACGTACTTCGACGGCAACAACGTCGCGGTGGGTCCCCTACCGCTCGACGACGCCACTATCCCGCTGGTCCGATCAGTCGGGATAACCATCACCGCCGAGACGCCGCGAGGGGGGGAGCTTCAAGCCAGTGCCCGTGTCGGGCTTCGCAATCTCGGGAATTGACGGCCGACTTATCGGGAACCGAAGGAGCGTACATCATGATAACAAAGATCAGAAACGAAAACGGTTCGGCGCTGGTGACCTCGCTCTTCTTCATCACAGCGCTGGCGTTCACGGCGACGGTCATCGTGTGGGTCACCGGCGCGGAGCGACGGGTGTCGCACAACGACTACACCCATACCCGTTCGTTCTACGCGTCCGACGCGGGATCGGAAACGGCGATCAACTGGATACGCACCCGGCAGATACCGCCGGCAATCGTCGACGCCGACAAGCAGTTCGTCGCCAACATTACGGATTTCGTCGCCCTGCAAGGCGATCACCTCTACAAATACGACGTACGATTTAACCGGGTCAGGTTCCGCCCCGGATGGAGCCGCGAATATCTCGACTTTGATTACACGATCGACTCCAGGGGCGCGAGTGTTCAAGAAAGCTCCGCTCGGATAGAGGTTCGGGCGAGCAGGCTCTTTCGACAGGGGTACTAATCATGAACAAGAAAAACATCATAGGATTGCCAACGGCGCTTCTTTTCGCCCTTGCTGCCGTTTTCGCGGGCGGTCCCGCCCGGGCCCAGGGCTGCGAGTACCCGCTCTTCATCCAGGAAGGCGCGGTGGACGCGAACGTGATGATCCTTTTCGACAACTCGGGCAGTATGAACGAGATCATCTTCCACAGCGCCTTCAACCCGAAGGTGACCTACACCGGCGGCCTGGTGTCGAGCAACACGTACTACGTGTCGTCCAACGGGAATTACTCGCCGCGCAGCTTCCGCACCGGACAGCCGACCACCCCGAAGGTCTATCTCATAGAGAGCGACAATGGGGAGGATGGACGGTACTGGGGGAACTACCTCAACTGGATCTACTGGCACGCTACCGCCGCGCAAAGGGCATCGATCCCGCTCGTCACGCGAGTGCAGGCCGCCAAGGCGGCGGTGAACGACATCGTTTCCGGCACGGAGAACCTCCGTTTCGGCGTCATGCGATTCAACTACGATGCGGGCGGCACGCTGGCGGCTCCTCTGGGGACGTCGACGGCCGACCTTCTCACCTACGTGAACGGTATCACCGCCAACACGTGGACCCCACTGGCCGAAACGATGGTAAGCATTCTGGATTACTACAAGCAGACCGGGGCTGGCGCGCCGATACAGTACCCGTGCCAGAGGAGCTTCGTCGTGTGCGTCACCGACGGGTACCCGACCAAGGACAGGAACATACCGAGCTACATCGGCGACTACGACCACGACGGCTTGGACCCCGGCACCTGCGCTTCGATCGGTTGCGCGACGTGCGGGGCCGGCGACGACTGCACCCATTACTTGGATGACGTCGCCCTGTACCTTCGCACTAATGATCTCCGTCCCGACCTCGAAGGTATGCAGGCGGCGTCCACGTATATGGTCGGTTTCGGTATTGACGCGCCGCTCCTGGCGGAGACGGCCAGGGAAGGCGGCGGGTTCTACACCACGGCGAGCAACGCCGAGCAACTCCAGGCCGCCCTCGAGAACATCGTCCGCGACATCGTCAACCGCATTTCCTCCGGTTCGGCGGTGGCGGTGGTGTCCACCGAGGGGCAGGACGCGGACCTGCTCTACCGCGGTAAGTTCATGCCCGGTCAGTGGCGCGGTTACCTCGAAGCGTTCGAGCTCCCGTACGAGCCGGGCGAGGAGCCCGTGTGGGAAGCGGGCGAGCTGCTGGCGGCGCGCGATCCGGCCTCGCGTAACCTGTTCACTTCCGTGGGCGGGGCCGCCATCGACTTCGGAGTGGATAACGCCGCGACACTGTCGACGGAGTTGGGTGTGGCCACGACGGCGGAGGCGGAGGATCTCATTAATTGGGTGGCCGGACAGAACGTGGCTGGACTCCGCGACCGCGGGGGCTGGATATTGGGCGACGTCGTCGATTCCTCCCCGCTGGTGGTGGGACCGCCGTCGTCCTTCCGCCTGGAAAACGACTATCTCGCCTTCCGCGACATGCTCCAGGACCGAGATCGCATGGTCTACATCGGCGCCAACGACGGCATGCTGCATGCGTTCCGGGCCGAGGATGGATACGAGAGCTGGGCATACATCCCCAACAACTGCCTCGGGCGGCTTTGCGCGCCCGCCGACACGTCATACTGCCACCAGTTTTTCGTGAACCTCACGCCAACGGCGATAGACGCCTACGTGAACGGGTCCTGGCGGACAATACTCCTGGGCGGCCAGAAACAAGGAGGCGACGCTTACTTCGCCATTGACGTGACGTACCCTGAATCGCCGGAGCTCATGTGGGAGGTCGTCCTGCCCACGGTCAACGAATCATGGGCCAAGCCGGAGATCTACCGTTCGAGCGCCACCGGTGGCTACGTCATGGTGGTCGGCACCGGCCCGGACTATACCACCGGCGAGGCATACGTAGTTGCTATCGATCTCGCCACGGGTGCGGAGCTATGGAGCGAGCCCTTGAGCACGAGCAGCGGTGTGAACATGGCCACCGCCGCGGCCGCCGTGGACCTCGAGTTCGATGGTTACGAGGACTTGCTCTACATCGCTGACCTGGCCGGGAACCTGTGGAGATTCGACCTCAAAGAGAGCCCGCCCGACAAGTCGCTTCTCTTCCAGACGGACGATCAACCCATCCAAGCGCAGCCCATCCTCACGGTGGACTACAACAACGACGTTTTCTTGTACTTCGGTACCGGTCAATACATCTCCTCAGCGGACATCGACGACTCCTCGTTGCAGACGTTCTATTCGATCATCGACAACCACAGCGAGACTCAGGTGTCGCGGTCCGATCTCGTCGACGAGACCTATGAAATCACCGAGCTCACGTCGGATGACCGCGGCTGGTACATCGATCTGGTCCAGGCGTCCGGCGAGCGAGTCACAGAGCCCGACGCTCTGGTATCCGAGATCGTTTACTTCACGTCTTACTCCCCCAACGACGAGCCGTGCAGCGCCGGCGGTTATTCCTGGCTGTACAAGGTCAAGTTCCGCAGCGGCGCGTCCGAGGACAACGACCAGGACGACAGCAACGACGGTATCGAAGGCCGCGTGGAGGAATTGGGAGAAGGCGTCGCCACCAGGCCGGTGATCGACATCGCCAATGAGAATGTCATCGTCCAGGGTAGCGATACCAGAATCCACGTGCGGGACACGGTCAACAACCTCCGCCAGCTGATCGTCCGCTCCTGGCGTCAGCTCTACAACTAGGCAGGTGAAAGATGAAAAGCAAAATCCTTTGCACAGTTGCAATCACGATCTCGATCCTGCTCGCCGGAGCGCTTCTGGAGAGCGGATCGGCCGGCGATGTCAAGCGCGCGCAGCGCGCGACGACGTCGAGCGATCACCAGGCGATCGCCGTCCGCGGAGCCAAGGACGCCGTCACTGTGTCCGGTCCGTTCACGGGGAAGCTCGAGGGCAAGATCCAGGTGGGCGACGACCAGATCGTGATCACGAAGAACACGCGTATTTACCAGGTCGGATTCGGCCTGGTCGATGTCGGCACCCGAGTGACGGACACATCCCTCTACGTGTCGGGTGTCGCAAGGAAAGAAGCGACCGTCGCTAAACTGGTCATCATCTCCAGCTACAACGGCGGCTCAAATCAGGACGGCGGAGAAGCGGGAGAACTCGACTCCCGCGAACCACGGTAGTACTACGCCGACCGGTCAAGGACGGACGTTCTCCTGCACGGAGCCGTTCGTCCTTGGCTTTCGCGGCGGAAACCGCGGCCAACAGGAAGGTGGAAACATGCTGCTGAAGGCGGCTCTGGCGCTGTTGATCGCCGGTGTGATGGCGTTCGCGTTCTACTCGTTCACATCGAGGCCCGACTACGAGGCTGGATTTCAGATGGAACAGGGGACCCTGCACGCGAAGGTCCAGTCGTCCGAGATCTACCCGAAATCGGCCTACGCGAACAACACGCTGCAGATCAAGATGCAAAACGCCGCGAAGGAGGAGTACCTCTACATCGGCGTGAAGTGGTTCCGCAACGGCCAGGAGATATACAACTACAACGAACCGAAGCTTATTCCGGGCAAGTTCGCGAAGGGCGACCAGATCCGTGCGGAGGTGAACCTGCTCGGGCCGGAAGCGCTGGACGAGCCGGTAGTGACGCTTCCAGTGACGATACTGAACACGCCGCCCCAGATCGTGGAAGCCTCCAGCGATCTCAAGAGCGAGGCATCGGACGTGATCTTCGCCAGGGTGAACGCCGTCGATGCCGACCGTGACCAAATCCGCTACCGGTACAAGTGGTACATCAACGGATCCGAGGTCAAGGGCGAGACCAAGGCGTCCCTCAACGTGGCCAAGTGCGAGAAAGGCGATGAGGTGCACGCAGAGATCGTTGCCACCGACGGACTGGATGAGTCCCAGCCCTTCAAGGCCGAAGCGATCACGATCGGTAGCAACGCGCCCGAGATCACTTCCACCCCGCCGCAGGTGATCGGCAAGGACCGGAAGTACGTTTATCAGGTTGCCGCGAACGCTCCGGATCCGTCGAGTCTCACCTACGCGCTGGACGCCGCCCCCGAGGGAATGACGATCGATCAGACCGGGCGCATCGAATGGCTGCTTCCGAACCCGGAAGTGGGCGAGCGCGTGTTTCAGGTGGTGATCCGCGTCACGGATTCGACGGGTGGCGAAGCGGTCCAGCAGTTCGAGATAGCAGTCACGGCCACGGCTGCGGAATAACCCACAGTTTCATCGCCACGTGGCAAGGCCCGGAGCGTTAGCGCTCCGGGCCCTTTTCATTTTCCACGACCACGCTCCGCACATGATCTTCCAGCGGGACGTGTTGCGGGCCCTCCGCTCCCGGTCCTCGCGCG
>JBGSIK010000167.1:0-2368 GCA_041742575.1 Candidatus Krumholzibacteriia bacterium | reverse complement strand
GGAGCGGGAAAGCGGGGGGCGTCAAACTCGCCAACAACGCGTCTGAAGCCGAGCGGAAAGCATCCGAGATCCTGGGTATGAACATCAAAGGGGAGGTAGTGCAGAAAGTCCTGGTCACGGAGGCGACGGATATCGCCGCGGAGATTTATCTCGGCGTGGTCCTGGACCGGCGCGCCCAGAAACCGCTCGTCATGGCCTCTTCGGAAGGGGGTGTGGAGATCGAGGTTGTAGCCCGGGAAAAGCCGGAAGCAATTCACCGGCTCGTGGTGGATCCCCTGAGGGGGCTGTTGCCGTTCCAGGCGCGCGGACTGGCCGGTAAGCTGCACCGCGACTTCAACGTCGCGCGGCAGATCGCGGACATCATCGAGAAACTCTACCGTGTTTACGCGGATGTCGACGCGAGCCTGGCGGAGATCAATCCCCTCGTGGTGACCCCGAGCGGTGGGGTCATGGCCATCGATGCCAAGATCAACCTCGACGACAACGCGCTCTATCGCCACCCCGACATCGAGCAGATGCGGGACATCGCGGCGGAAGATCCGGGGGAGGTGGCCGCGCGCGAGGCGGGGCTTTCGTTCGTCCGGCTGAAGGGCAACGTCGGCTGCATCGTGAACGGCGCCGGCCTTGCCATGGCGACCATGGACCTCGTGAAGACCTATGGCGGGGAACCCGCGAACTTTCTCGACATCGGGGGAAGCTCCAACCCGGAAAAAGTGGTGAGCGCGATCGACATCATCCTCAGAGACAAGAGCGTGCGTTCGATCCTGCTCAACATATTCGGCGGGATCACGCGGTGTGACGACGTCGCGCGCGGCCTGGTGACTGCGTTCGAGCGCATGAATCTCGAGATACCCGTGGTCGTGCGCCTCACGGGGACAAACGAAGACGAGGCCCGGGTGATTCTGGCCGGGCTGGCCTCCCTCCACGCCGCGGAGACGATGGACGATGCCGTGAGGAAGGCGATCGATCTCGCCAGCCGCAACTGACAGAAACCGGGAGGAAACGGACCGTGAGCATTCTCATCGATCGGAATACGCGCGTGTTGGTCCAGGGAATAACCGGCCGCGACGGGTCTTTTCACACGGAGCAGATGATGGTGTACGGCACCACCGTCGCTGCGGGTGTCACACCGGGAAAAGGGGGGCAGAAGTTTTTGGGGAAAGTCCCCGTGTTCGACACCGTCGACGCAGCTGTCCGCGAGACCGGAGCCAACACGTCGGTGATCTACGTCCGCGCTCCGTTCGCGCCGGACGCGATATGCGAGGCGGCGGACGCCGGCATCCGGCTGGTCGTGTGCATCACGGAAGGCGTCCCCACGCGCGACGTGATCGGAGTCATGACCTACATACAGGAGCGCGGGTGCCTTCTCATCGGCCCCAACTGCCCGGGCATCATCGCGCCCGGCAGGAAGGTCAAGGTGGGGATCCTCCCCGGCAATATCTTCAAACCGGGCCCGGTGGGTGTGGTTTCGCGCAGCGGAACGCTCACCTACGAAGTCGTCCACCAGCTCACCTGCGCCGGGATGGGGCAGTCGACATGCCTGGGAATCGGCGGCGATCCTGTGATCGGTACGAACTTCATCGATTCTCTCAAGATGTTCGAGGCCGACGCGGAAACCGAAGCGGTGGTGTTGATCGGCGAGATCGGGGGTTCCGACGAGGAAGACGCGGCTGCGTTCATCGCCGAGAACATCAAGAAGCCTGTGGTCGCGTTCATCGCCGGGCAGACGGCCCCTCCGGGGAAACGGATGGGCCATGCCGGGGCGATCGTTTCCGGGGGCACGGGGACGGCGAAGGAGAAGATCGAGGCGTTCGCGGCGGTCGGAGTCCAGGTGGCGAAGATCCCGTCGGAGCTCACGAGTCTCATCGGTAAGGTCGCGCCGGGGATCGCGTGAGAGGCGCCCCGGGGCCGGGCGGCAAGAAAGGACGGAACTCTCGGATGAAGACGCTGCTCATGATCAAACCGGACACGGTGGCCCAGGGCCACACCGGCGAGATCATCTCGATCGTGTTACGCAACAAGTTCAATATCAGCAGGTTGGAGATGGTACGTTTTGCGCGCGAACGAGCCGAGCAGTTCTACGCCGTGCACCGCGAGCGCGCTTTTTTCCAGGAACTCGTCCAGTACATCGCCAGCGGCCCGGTGGTGGCGATGGAGGTGGAGGGCGAGGAGGCCGTTGCCCGGTTGCGCGAGCTCATCGGCGCCACCGATCCCGCCGTGGCGAGACCGGGTACGATCCGGGCGATGTACGGGATCGATATTCGGCACAACGCCGTACACGGTTCGGACTCCCCGGACAACGCCCAAAAAGAGCTTGCAATCGCGTTTGGTGATTTCTAAATTGTTACCCACGCCCGCTGGGGGGGCC
>JBGSIK010000166.1:0-6179 GCA_041742575.1 Candidatus Krumholzibacteriia bacterium | reverse complement strand
GTCGGAGCGGAAGTCGGTCCATATCACGATCTACAACGGCAACTTCGGTCTGGTCAAAGAAGTCCGCGATCTTGCCATGCCGAAGGGAGTGCACGATCTGTACTTCGAGGGAGTGGCGGCTTTCATAGACCCCACCAGCGTGCACATCCGCTCGCTCGACGCCCCGGGCGACCTCGCCGTTCTCGAGCAGAACTTCGAGTATGACCTCGTGAGCCCCGCCAAGCTCATGGAGAAATACGTGGGCATGCCCGTCGAACTGGTGCAGGAGGAAGAAGGCAACCGCAAGGTGGTCCAGGCGAGGCTGATCGGAACCGAGGGCGGGTACGTCTACGAGATAGACGGCAAGGTGGCGGTCAATCCGCCGGGCCGCGTGGTGCTTCCTTCGCTCCCCAAGGGGCTCATCTCGAAGCCGTCACTGGTATGGAAGCTGGAGAACGGACGTGAACGCCACACGGTGGAGGCGACCTATCTCACCAACGGGATCAACTGGAAGGCGGACTACGTGGCCGTCCTTTCCGGAGATGACCGGAAAATGGATCTATCGGGCTGGGTCACCATCGACAATCAGAGCGGAGCGACCTATGAAGACGCCGCGCTCAAGCTCGTGGCGGGAGACGTGAACCGCGTGCAGCCGGAGCGCGTGGTGCCGATGGCGGAATCGGCCGACATGGTGAAGTACGCCACGATGAAGCAGGCGTTCGAGGAAGAGGCTCTCTTCGAGTACCACCTGTACACGCTGGGCCGGAAGACGACGATCAAGAACAACCAGACCAAACAGATCGCTCTGCTCGACGCCGGTGGCATCGCGGTGGAAAAATCGTACGTGTACACATCGCTCGGCCGCTACTACGGCGCTCGAATGGGCTTCGCCGACAAGGACACGAAAGTGGGCGTCTACCTCAAATTGGACAACTCCAAGAAGAACAACCTGGGGATGCCGCTCCCGAAGGGGCTGGTGCGCGTCTACAAGCGGGATGCGGACGGTTCGCTCCAGTTCGTCGGTGAGGATCAGATCGACCACACGCCCGAGGACGAGACCATTCGCATCAAGATGGGAGACGCATTCGACATCGTTTGCGAGCGTGTGCAAACAGACTACAAAGTGCTGGGCACCAACACGTACGAGACCTCCTTCAAAACCACGCTCCGCAACCATAAGGACGAGGATGTCGTCGTTTTCGTGATCGAGGAACTGGGGGGCGACTGGGAAATCGTCGCCAAATCGCACTCATATGTGAAGGAGTCGTCCCATCGGGTGCGTTTCGATGTCCCGGTCGAGCGGAAATCCTCGGCCGATCTGACTTTCACGGTGCGCGTGCGATACTGACGCCGGCGCGGGAAAGCACGGTTGCAGGGCTTTCTCCGGGCTCCAAATTTTGTTTACAACCCGAAGGCGGGTCAGTAGGATATGCCGACACTTTCCCCCACAGTCACATCAGAAAGGCGCTTCGTTGGGTAACAACAATATCGGGATTTTCCAACTGTTGATCGGCGTCGTCGCGGTCATGGCGCTCGTGCTCGCGCTGGCGGGCTTCGTCCGCCTCCGAGCGATCACGCGCCGTTTCGCGTGGATCACGGGCGGTTCAGACAAGGACAGTGCGGAGTCGCTGCCACAGCTGCTTCGGGCGGTTGAAGGCAACGGCCGCGACATCGATAAACTCGAAGCGGCCGTAGAACGCATCGTGGCGGAGAACCAGTCACACCTGAAGCGAATCGGGTTGGTTCGCTTCGATGCCTTCGAGGGGCTCGCCGGCCAGCAGAGTTACTCTCTGTGCGTGTTGGATGACAAAGGAAACGGGGTTCTGCTGTCGAATCTGGTCGGCCGGGACTTCAGCCGGAGCTACGCTATCGAGATTTCGACCGGACAGGCGCCTCGGAAGCTGGGCGAGGAGGAGAGCCGTGCGCTCCGACTCGCGCTCGATCGCGCCACGTGACAGACGGTTGCGATGGGATGATTCGCCGGGCGGGCGCTACTCGCCCGGTTCGTCCTTCTGCCTCCTGCCGTAGTTTTCGAGGATCCGTTTCTCCGTAGTGGTCAGGTTGTCATAGCCCTTGGCCGAGATCTTGTCGAGGATCGAGTCGATATTGGCGTCTTCCGGCGTCTCCGGTTGATCGTCGCGTTCGTGCACGTGCGCTTTCCACCGTCGCCGCGCGCCGAAGGAGTGCCGCACGCGCTGGGCGATCGATGCGCGGAAGAAGAGCAGCCCTGCCGCCATCCCGCCCAGGTGAGCGAAGTAGGCGATCCCGGTCGGCCCGGACAACCCAAGCACCAGCTGGAGGATCGCAATCCCGGCCACGAGGTGCTTCGCTTTGACCGGAATGAGGAAGTACAGGTACACGTAGTTGTCCGGGAAGAGCATCGCGTAAGCCAGATACACACCGAAGATGGCGCCGCTCGCTCCCAGCACCGCGTGGTTGTAGCTGAAAACCATACTGAACAAACCGCCGCCGATGCCGCACGCGATGTAGTACTTGAGGAATTGCCTCGCTCCCCACACCGACTCCAGGGTGCTCCCGAAGAACCACAACATCAGCATGTTGAACAGCAGATGAGAGAATCCGCCGTGGAGAAACATGTAGGTAACGAGCTGCCACAGGTAAAAATCCTCCACCACGGCGCGTGGCGTAAGGGCAAACAGGGCGGTGAAATGCGGCCTGAAGAGCCACTGCAGGGCGAACGCCGCCACGTTGGCCAGGACCAGTTTCCCGACCATGCTGTCGGTAAACGATTGCCCCCAGGCAGGTGAACGAGATTGCCGATAGTAGTAGGTCGGCGCCATGTTTTTGCAGCTCCCGTGGTTCGAAGATACCGCCCAAGGTGGTAAGTGGCAATCCCTTCCTGGTTTCACCGGCCGGGGGGGGCGATTTCGACTCCCGGCAAGATCCACCCGGGATTTCGATGAAACAAGAAGTGCTTCGGGGTCGTCTTATGAACTAAAGGCGACATAAGCGAACGAACCCCAACGGCTTGAAACAATCGCACCGGTGCCGCGTAATTCCTTGATGTTTCCCAAATCGGCACTTTTCTTTTCGCGCCCGCGGCGATCATAGGGAGTGGAGATGGCTCGAATCGGACGCAAAACGAGATTGGCCGGGCTGATAACGGTCGTCGTAATTGTAGTGGTTGCAGCGGGCTACCTTGCAAAACAGCATTTCGGGGGCGGGCCGACCGCCGGCGCGGCTGATTCCACGGCCATCGCCGACTCCACGGGGAAGGCGGCCGGCGACACCGCGGGGGCGGCGGATAATCAGGAAAACAAGAAGAAGAAAGACCGGAAAGGGAAAAAGGGGCAAGAAGAGAAGGAAGCCCCACCGGTGCCGGTCGAGGTCGCCCAGGCAGGTTTTCGCTCGATATCGTCGTACTACGTGACGACTGCCACCCTGGAGCCGGAGCGTAAGGTCGACATCCTCGCCAAGATCTCGGGGCAGGTTCGCGAGATCAACGTCGAAGAGGGCGACGTCGTCGAAGCTGGGGATCTCCTCTGCCGGCTGGATGACGACGAGCCGCGGATCGCGCTGGAGGAAGCGAAGATCAAACGCCAGCAGGGTGAGCAGGATTTCAAGCGCGTCGAGTCGATGTTCCAGCAGAATCTGATCAGCGAGAAGGAGTATCTCGACGTCAAATACCAGCACGAACTGGCCGTGAATGCCTATGACTCGGCGGAGCTGAGGTACGGTTACACACGCATACAGGCGCCGTTCAAAGGAGTGGTGACGGAGAGGTTGGTCGATGTCGGGAAAACGGTGAACGTGGGCTCGCAGCTCTTTGTCATGGCCGACACCGAGCCGCTGGAGCTCACCATGTACCTCCCCGAGGGGGAGATCAAATCGATTCGGAGGGGACAGGATGTCTTCATCAATCCCGATGCAAATCCGGATACCCGGTTCACCGGCCGGATCGTCCGGATCGCACCGGAGGTGGACCAGCGAACCGGGACGGTCAAGGTGACGGCCGAGACCCGCGGCACGGGCATCCCGGGCAGCTTCGTGCGGATCCGCATCGTCACGGACACCAGACTCTCTACGCTGGCGGTGCCCAGGCGCGGTCTGGTTGCCGACGCCGGGGACCGGTACCTTTTTGTCGCCGCGGCGGACACGGTGCGGAAAGTGGCGGTCACGGTCGGGTACGAGGACGAGGATTACGCGGAGATCCTGGACGGGATCCAGTCAGGTGACAGCGTGGTCGTGGCGGGGACCGGCGGCATCCGTTCCGGAACTCGCATCAAGATCGTCCCGCCGCCGGAAGACTCGGTCACCGCAGCCGCGAAGAAGTAAGCCGCGCAGACGGCGGGTCTCGTTCCTCCAACGACGAGAAAGGGTTCCATTGCAGATCATCGACGTGTCCATCCGGCGGCCTGTCACCATCGCTATGGTTTTCGTGGCGGTCGTCGTGTTCGGGTTCGTGTCCCTGGGTAGGCTCAACCTAAGGCTCCTGCCCGAACTGTCCTACCCCACGCTCACGATTCAAACCGAATATCCGGACGCCGCACCGGCGGATGTGGAGAACTTCGTCACGCGCCCTCTGGAGGAGGCGGTCGGAGTAGTCAGCGGCCTGAGGGCGATTCGCTCTTCGTCGAAACCGGGCATGTCCGAGATCACGCTCGAGTTCACCTGGAAGACTCCCATGCAGTACGCGGCGCTCGATGCGCGCGACAAGGTGGACTTGGTTCAGCTCCCCCGGGAATGCGAATCCCCGGTCATACTTCGCTACGATCCGGCCCTGGATCCGGTCCTGCGCATCGGCGTATACGGCGACGACAATCTGGGGCGGCTTCGCTACATCGCGGACCGGACCATCAAAAAAGAGCTCGAGTCGCTGGACGGCGTGGCGAGCGCCAAGGTGCTGGGTGGCTTGGAGGAGGAGATCCACGTGGAGCTCGACGAGCGTAAGCTCGCGAGCTACGGCATTCCCATCGCTCAAGTGGCCGCCAGGCTCGCGCAGGAAAACGTCAATCAATCGGGCGGCCGTTTGCGCGACAAGGGAGCGGAGTTCCTCCTGCGGACGGAAAACGAGTACAAAGACGTGAACGAGATCGCCCAGACCATCGTCCGCGAGGACCAGGGCCGCAAGGTGATCCTCGCCGATCTGGGGCTGGTCGAGCGCGGTTACATGGAGAGAGAGGTCATCACACGTCTCAAAGGCCGCGAGGTTGTCGAGGTCGCCATCCACAAGGAGGGCGACGCCAACACGGTGGAAGTCGCCGAGACGGTCAAACGCCGCTTGCAGTATCTTCAAAAACAGTTGCCGAGCGGTGTCAAGACCGAGGTCCTGTTCGACCAGTCCCGGTTCATCGAGCAATCCATCGCCGAGGTGCGTTCGAACGCCATCATTGGCGCCATCCTCGCCATCTTGATACTTTTTCTCTTCTTGAGAGAAGCCCGGAGCACCTTCCTGATCGGGCTCTCGATCCCGATCTCCATCATGTTCACCTTCGTCATGATGCGACAGCTCGGCGTTTCACTGAACCTGATGTCGCTCGGCGGGCTTGCGCTTGGGGTGGGCATGATGGTGGACAACTCGATCGTGGTCCTGGAGAGCATTTCGCGGCACCAGGGGGAAGGGACCGAGCGTCGCGAGGCTACCGCCGTTGGCGCCAAGGAAGTCGCGCGCGCGGTGTCCGCCTCGACATTCACGACGGTGGCTGTGTTCCTACCCATCGTGTTCGTGGAGGGAATCGCGGGACAGGTGTTCAGGGATCAGGCGCTCACAGTATCGGTTTCGCTGCTCGCGTCGTTGATCGTGGCCCTGACGCTGGTTCCGATGGTGTCGGCGTTGAAGTTCCAAGTCTCTCCGGCGCCCGAGAGGACGGTGAAGCCGCAATCGAACCGCAGGTGGGTACGCGGATTCCGGAGTTTCGGCCGGGCGGTGTTCGTCCGCGTTCCCGTCTGGATGCTGAGGGTGGCCCGCTGGTCCTTCGCGGGTCTCACGCGGTTGCTGAAGTTCTTTTTCCGGCCTGTCCTCGGCGGCTTCGGACGATTCTACGGCGCCGTGGAGAGTGCGTACGATCCGGCCCTGCGATGGGCGCTCGATCACAAAGGCCGTTTCCTGTTCGCGATGCTGGTGGTGTTCGGTGTGGCGGTGCTGTCTTTCCGGTTCATCGGTCAGGAGCTCATTCCCCAGTTCTCGCAGGGCGAATTCAGCTTCAACGTCCTGCTGGCGGAAGGCAGCCCGCTGGAAG
>JBGSIK010000165.1:0-6814 GCA_041742575.1 Candidatus Krumholzibacteriia bacterium | reverse complement strand
GCTGAACCACGGAATCTCCACCGGGGCGTTGTTCCTGTTGGTGGGTGTGATCTACGAGAGGCGCCATACCAGGCTCATCGCCGACTACGGCGGGCTCACGCGTGTGATGCCGGTTTACGCCGTTTATTTCATGATCTTCCTGCTTTCGTCGATCGGGCTCCCGCCGCTCAACGGGTTCATCGGTGAGTTCATGATCCTTGTGGGCGCGTTCGAGGCCAACCCGGTGTACGCGATCATTGCCACGGCGGGTGTGGTGCTGGGCGCGATCTACATGCTGTGGATGTATCAACGTGTGTTCTTCGGCGAGGTGACGCGCGACGAGAACAAGTCGCTGCGGGACCTGAACCTGCGCGAGGTGTTGGTCTTCCTGCCGTTGATCGTGATGGTGTTTCTCATGGGCGTGTACTCGAGACCCTTCACGAGCCGGATGGAGCCTTCGGTGAACCGCTTCATCGAACAGGTCACCGGGCGCAGCTCGAACATGATGGAGCAGATGGGGACCGAAATCCGCGGCCCTGACGGGGTGCTCGATCCCGTTGAACCTCCGATTGATGAGGGGGGAGGGTCGAGATGAACACACCTGTCTTCGACGGCGAAGTCGCCCGCTTTCTCTCTCCGCTCATCGTTCTGATATGCTCCGGGTGTTTGTACGTGGTGTGGGGGGCGTTGTCGAAATCCATCACCGTCGCCCAGCGCGTCGTGGGCGTGCTGTTGCACGGGCTGCTGTTGGCGCTCGTCGTTTACCTGTGGAATCGGCCCGCGTGGCCGATCCTGGGAGGAATGCTGGTCGTCGACAAGTACGCGCTTTTCTTCACCGCCGTCGTCGTCATCTGCTCGCTCGGGACCGTGCTCGTCTCCGGCGGGTACATGAACCGCTTCGGCATCGCACGCTCGGAATGGCTGGCGATGTTGTTTTTCGGCGTTTCGGGGATGTTCGTGCTGGTGTCCGCCTGCAACCTCGTATCCGTGTTCCTGGGCATAGAGCTGATGAGCATCCCGATCTATGTGATGGTTGGCTCCCGTCGGCGCGATCTGTTCGCGAACGAAGCGGCCATGAAATACTTCCTGCTCGGGGCTTTCGCGATCGCGTTCTTCCTCTACGGTATGTCCCTGCTCTACGGAATACTGGGAACTCTCAATTTCAAAGGCATGATCGTCGAGGTGGCCAATCGCGGGCTGGCCAAGTATCCTCCCTTCCTGCTGGCGGTGGGCCTGGTGATGGTGGGCTTCGCGTTCAAGGTCGCCGCGGTTCCGTTCCACATGTGGGTGCCGGACGTGTATCAGGGCGCGCCGTCACCGATCACCGGTTTCATGGCGGCCGCCGTCAAAGCGGCGTCTTTCGCCGCGTTCGTGCGCCTCTTCTACGTGTCGTTCATGCCCGGTCGCGCCCACTGGGTGGCGGTGATCGTTGTGCTCGCCGTGCTCACGATGACCGTCGGCAACCTCGTGGCCCTGGTGCAGAGGAACATCAAGAGAATGATGGCGTATTCGAGCGTGGCCCACGCCGGCTATATCCTGGTCGGGGTGGCGGCGGTGTCGCTCGACGGCGGCAACGCCATCTCCAGCGTGATGTTCTACACGCTGGTCTACGCGTTGTTGACGATCGGGGCGTTCGCGCTCATCAGCGCCGTGGAACGGAAGGGTGGTACCCGCGGGCTCGAGTTGGACGACTACGCCGGGCTCGGGCTGCAACGGCCGTTTCTCGGCTTTGCGATGACCGTTTTCATGTTCGCCTTGGCCGGAGTGCCGCCCACGGCCGGATTCTTCGCGAAGTACTATGTGTTCAGCGCCGCCGTGGCCAAGGGGATGGTATGGCTGGTCGTGGTCGGCGTCCTCAACAGCGCACTGTCGCTGTACTACTATCTGCGCGTTGTGGTCGTGATGTACATGCGCAAAGCGGAATCCCCCGTCGCGGCGCACGACGACCTCGGGGTGAAGATCGTGCTCGCGTTCGCGGTCTTCGCTGTGCTGTGGTTGGGCATGGGCCCGCGCGCGATCATTCCCGGTATCGAGAACATCCTCGACTGGACGCAACAATCAATCGCTTCGATCGCGCACTTGCCCTGATCTGACCTGATCTGACCTGACCTGCTCTGACTTGATGCGAGACCGCCGGTCTCCCTTCCGCTCGAGATTCCTACTCGATGAACTGCACCCGGGAGAAAGCCTTCCGATCTCCACTGATACACACCGAGAAGTTGTACCAGTCTGGTTGCCGGTATGTGTTCTTCTCTTCGTCGAAGAAATCGTACTTCAATGTATACGTCCCCGCCTCGGGCACGCCCGAGAAGAGCTGGACGTCGCCGGTGCCACAGAGACCGAGGCCGAGCTCGTGAATCTCAACACGAACGGAGTCGCCGTTGCCGGGCGCTCGGAACAGAACCGTGATCGACTCTCCCTTCTCGACGCTCTCCGGATACACCCAGAGAAACGACTGGCTTCCGAGAGCAAGCGCAGGGCTCGACAATGTCGACCAGTTGGGAACCTCGTCGCGCACTTTGAGGGCAAACGAACAGTTCCGGTCCGGGAAGCCGACGGTCACCAGAACCGATTCGAGCTGGCCGGCAGGCTTGGGCGCCGGCAGATCGGTCACGGGCGTCGCCGTGGCCCAGTTCGACTCATCGATGACCCGTGTCGAGTAGCGCAGGTCGTAACCCGATGCCCGTCCCAGGGTGCCGTCGTCGCCCGTCGCCGTCCACGTGACCAGGTAGGTCCCGGGGCCGGTTTCGGTAACGGTAAGGTCCGTCGCTGTCGAGGGCGCTTCGACTTCCTGGAGCGTCACGCCGCTGCTCAGGTTCGAGAGTCCGGACACATTCGCCTTGTCATCGCGTGAAAGCATCGCGAAGTGGTAGGTTGTGGCCGGTTCGAGTCCCAACACGCGGAACTTCTGCACGGTTCCCCCCACGCCCGGCGCGGGCGGATTGGGGACCGAACTGGCGAGATCCCAGCTCGTCCCGGAAATCGGAGACTTTGAGTAGCGGATCTCGAATTCGGAGGCGGAGCCGTCCCAGCCATCGTCGCCGGGGGCGACCCATTGCAGCGCGAGTGACCGTGCGGTCGGAGACTTGCAGACCAAGGTGTTGATGCCCGCCGGCGGGACGGAGTCGACATCCTGCACCGGGGGTGGCGGTGTCACGGTACCGGGACCGGTCGGCCCCCCATCATCGCTGCACGAGAGCGGAAAGAGGACCAGTGCGGCCGTATATAGAATGCAAATGAATGGTCGAGTCGTTCTCATTCTGATCCCTCCTCTTCGCCGGAAACGTGGGGATGGTCGGAACGATGCCGGTTGTCTGTTAAGTACGCGATAGACGTGATCGATGTTTCCGCCAAAATCGGAAACGGACTGCGTTGTCGTCTTGGTAAAGCCCATACAGGTGTTCCGGGTCGAAATGATGCCGGCACCGTCGGCGGCGTACATCACAGGTTTCGCAGCGGGTGGGACACGCTTGGTTGAGTCGACCTTCGCGCCGGTCAGTGAACGAACTGGACGCGGTCGTAGCCCTTTTCCTGTTCGTCGACACACACGAGTATGTGGTACCAGTCGGCCGGCAAGTAATCCTGTTGGTCCGGATCGTAGAAATCGTATGTGAGCGTATACACGCCTTCCGTGAGCACGGATGACATGAGGACGATATCGCCCTGACCGCAAAGGCGGAAGGAGAATCGGGAGAGTTCCACACGAACATGCCCGCCGCCGGGCGCGCGAAAGACGATCCAGAGGTCCTCACCTGCATGAACGATATCAGGTGCTGCGAACAGGTAAGATCCGTATCCGAGCCCGAGGGCCGCGTTGGAGAGATCGGACCAGTTGGGAACCTCGTCGGCCGTCTTGAGCGCGAAGGCGTAGTTTCGGTTCGGCGAGGGCACGGCGACGATCAGCGTCTCCGGTTGCCCGGCCGGCTTCGGTTCGGGGATGGTGGTGACTGGCGTGGCGCCGTCCCAGGTGCTGTCGTCGATCGGGCGATAGGCGAAGCGCACGTCGTAAGCGCTGGCCGTGCCGGCCACACCGTCGTCGCCGGGGGCGGTCCACGTGAGCGAGAACGATACCGAATCGATCGCCACCGCGGCGAGATCAGTGACGTACGCCGGCGGTATTATTTCTTGAAGAGTCACTCCATAAGCGACGTTCGACATTCCCGACTCGTTCGCGACCTCGTCACGAGTTTTGACCGCGAAATAGTACAAGGCGTTGGCGTCGAGCCCGGTGACGCGCATCACCTGCAGTTCGTTGCCGGGAACCGGGGCAGGAGGGTGCGCGTCCCGGATAGCGGTGTCCCAAGCCTGGTCGCAGATCGGCGAGCGCGAGTAGCGGATGTCGTACTCAGCTGCGGTACCGGTCCAACCGTCATCGCCGGGAGCGACCCATTGCAGCGCCAGGGATCCAGTTCCGGGCGCTTTGCACACCAGAGTGCCGATGGTCGCCGGAGCAAGGGTGTCGAGACCGTCGGGAGGGGGGCCGCCGTTGTCCGGTCCGGCGGGGGCCGACGAATCATCCCCGCAGTTCGCGCATAACACCGCCACTGTCGCCGCGAGTGCGAATGCGCATGCGCGTAAGCGTACTTGATGTGCCGCAATACCCACGGACGTCACCTCACCGGCCAATCGGAAGCGGCGCGAGCCGCAAACTCCTCTGTATTAGTTTATAGCGTGGCGACTGCTTTTTCAACCCGCCCGCGGTGCGATGGGCGGGGTAACGGTCACTCTTCGGCTTTCTGCTGGTGGCGCTGCCGCCATTTGTATGGCGTTTCGAACGGCGGTTTTTTTACTCGCATCGAAGCATCGAGTATCTGGCGGGCGAAGTCGGGGTACCCGTTGTCTCCGTAGTAACTCACGTTCTCGTACGCGAGCCGGCGTTCGATGAGTGCGACGGCGAGGAGCTTCCCGTCGATAAGGACGTGAGCCAAGCGGCGCCCGTATATGTCGCGCCCGTCGGGCGCCCATTCGAGCAGCCGCGCCCGCGTCATCAGCGCGCGCGTGGTCTCAGCTGCGGCGACACCGTACGGCTGGTCTTCCAGAATGCCGACGTCGGGATCGCGAACCTCGGGAGTGTCGATACCGAGGATCCGCACCGGCTTTCCGTCCAGGAGAAACGTGTCGCCGTCATCAAAGCGCACGCGGTTGATGTCGAGGTGGCGGGCGTCCGGGTGGGAGGGCCGATAACCGGGAGGGGTTTCCCCGCGGCAGCTGGCGGCCGCAAGGGCGACGGCGAGCATGGCCACACGCCCGAGCGGAAAGAAGCGACACGCGGAGAGACGCGACATGACGGCAGCATAGCAGAGCGGCCAGACGAGGGAAAGCCGCAGGCGCCGATCCTCCGTCCCTGTCGCCGTTCGGTCGCCCGGCGTCGATTCGACGACAACGGCGGCTTGCCGCGAGCCTGCGGCCCAAGCCCGAGCGATTTCGTCGGCAGGATGGATAAGGCCTGTAATCGCAATCGATTACGGGCATTTTCTTCCGAAACCGGGGAATTCACGCTGCCCTGGTCGATAGCGAGACATCACCGCCCCGGAATGGTTCGCCGGGGCGTCGATCGACGTGGCGGGAGGGCCGAGGACGAACGCAAATCTCGCTCCCGCGGCCGTGCCCCCGAAGCGAATAACCGCTTGACATCAGGCATGAAACCAAGTATTTAGCCAATAGTCCCCACGCCGGCGCGTGCCCCCATCACGCGCTTGATTTTCCTGTTCGTTTCGAGATAATTGCGTTGGCACGGGAATTGAACTGATCGCGCAACGTTCGGACTACGCAAGTCAAGGGACTCGGATGAAACACCTCGTTCTCGTGTGGCTCGGCATTGTATTTCCCCTGTTGGCGGGCGCATCGACATCCCTCGGATACGAAGAGCAACGAGACCGGCCCACGGCCGGCGGCGAACCTGTTTTTGCCACCAAGGCCGACGTCCTGCTGAACACCGTAAAGAACCTGATCGACGCGCAGGATTATCAAGCGGCGGAGAGGCTGGCGGAACAGTTGACCGCCACGGCCCCTGATATGGTGGACGGCTGGATGATGCTCGGCTACGCCCGGAGCTTGAACGGCAAGTACGACTTGTCCAACGCGGCCTACGACAGGGCCCTGGATATGGGGGCGAACGCGAAAGACGTGCTGTCGCGCAAGGCCTACAATTGCCGGAAGCTCGACGACCCCCTGAGGACGCGGCAATGTTTCGAGGCCCTCTTGGCGTTGGAAAAATCCCCCGAGATCCTGGTTCAATTCGGCGCTTTCGAGAGCGCGACGGAGAACTATACGGAAGCGCTGCGCCTGTTCATGGAGGCGCTCGAGATGAAACCGAATGACATCGAGGTGATCGACGCCATTACGCGGGTCGAAGAGAAGCGCGGGGATTCGGCGCAGCTGAAATACTGGCTGGAAAAGGGGCTCGCGGTCGAACCCGCGAACACGCGGTTTCTGAAACGCCTTTCGCTCGTCTTCTTGAACGAGCAGAACTACGATCTCAGCGTCCACTACCTCAAAAAGCTGCTCGCGGTCGACCCGGAAAACTCCGGCGCATACCGCAACATGGGCATCGCGTACTACCAGCTGGGTGACAAGGAACGTGCAAAAGCGGCCTTCGAGAAGGTGAAGACGTTTGGCGGGGCGATGGACGGATTGTACGGTCCGCTCGCTGACTGCTACCGCTCCACCGGACAGCGGACGGCGGCGCTCGCCGTCATCCAGGAGGGCATCGAGCGGCGCGACCAGGAGGCCTGGCTTTACAGCGTTTGGGGGAAGTTGCTGGAGGACGAACAAGATTACAACGCCGCCATCGCCAAGTTCGCCAAGGCGGTCGAACTCCAGGAAGAACCCTGGA
>JBGSIK010000164.1:0-3473 GCA_041742575.1 Candidatus Krumholzibacteriia bacterium | reverse complement strand
GGCCGGAGCGGGTGTCGAAGGTCAGTGATTTCACCGCGAGCCCTGTTTCGGCCAGCAGCACATGGGCCGAGGCCAGGGTGGCGTGACCGCACAGGTCGACTTCGCACCGGGGCGTAAACCACCGGAGGCTGAACGAGCCGTCGGCACGCCTGCGCACGAACGCTGTCTCCGAGAGGTTCATCTCCGCAGCGACACTCTGCATCCACGCGGCTTCCCGCTCTTCCGCCAGCAAGCACACGCCCGCGGGATTGCCCTCGAAGGGCTCCCGTGCAAAGGCGTCAACCTGGACTATCACTATTCCCATTCGAAGTCTCACCCTTCCCTTTGACGATTTCAGGATGGCCCTGGCCTTCCTCCGTGCTTTCGGACGACCTCGCCCCGCGTCACGGAATCGAAGTATCGATTACCGCGCCCTCCGGTACCGTCATCCGCTGTTCCTCGAAGGGCCTCTCGAACGACCAGTCCCTCACCGCGCACGCCGCATACGGCTCGCGGTCCGGCTCGTAGATCGTGTAGTGGATCGGCACCACCAGCCCGCCGACGGTTCGGTAGCGGTCGTATACCAGGACCAGTTCGGGCGACGACCCCGCCTGCTCTAACCGGGAGGAAACCGCGTACCGGAACGCTTTGAGCAAGTAGTTGTCCGGGTGAATGTAAAGCACGTAGTAATCGCTCGGGCCCTTCCCCACCTCCGGTGCGAACGTCATCCGCACCGACACGTATTCGATCGGGTCGTCCCACAGCCTCGCCGTTCCCGGCGGCCCCAGGACCACGCCTGGATCGCCGGCGATCCAGGGTAAGTCCAGGAGATAATAATCGAGAAGCGCGAGATACCACGGCGGGTACGGGACCTTCCAGTTGATCCCCCATGCTTTCTTCCCGTCCCACGCCAGCTGCATGCCGGTCGCGGGGTAATCGATGTACGCCCGGCGCCGGACCTGCTCCACCGTTACGCGGCTCGAAAGACCCACCGCCGCTCCGGTGGGAGTGATGCTGTCGGTGAAGCTCACCGTGGGCGCCTGCGACCACATCTCCATCCCGCCGTGCGCCCGGATCATCTTCTGGACGATCTCGACCGATCCGCCTCCACCGGAACCGGAAGCGGCAACCGCCGCTCCCGCGTGGAGCAACACCACCAGGGCGATCGTGCCGGTACGGGATACACCCTTCAAAGAATGAAGCTTGCCGCGCATACCCGGGTCCCTTTCGAAGCCGCCGACTCTTGACGCCCGTCGATCATTCCACGGCGCGCGCCCACGCCGTCAACCCGCGCTTCCCCCCCGCTCCGCATCGAACGACTGCATGATACCCACCGATTGCGACGCACCGATGCGTGTCGCCCCGGCATCGATCATCGCCTTCACCGTCGCATAGTTGCGTATACCCCCGGCGGCCTTCACTCCCACACGATCGCCGACGGCCTCCTTCATGAGGCGAACCACGCGAACGGTCGCTCCACCACCCGCGAAACCGGTGGCCGTCTTCACGAAATCCGCTCCTGCCGCCTCCGCCAGACGACACGCGAGCTCGATCTCGTCGTCCGTGAGCAGCGGGGTTTCCAGGATCACCTTGACGATGCCGCCCGGTTTGCGGTGGACGAGTTTCGCTACAAACGCAATGTCCATCTGCACCAGTTCGGTTCCGCCCGACTTGAGCGCGCCGATGGGAAGCACCATGTCGACCTCGTCCGCCCCCATCTCCATCACCATGCTGGCCTCCACGGACTTGACCACCGTCAAGTTGCTTCCGTGGGGAAAGCCCGCCACCGACCCCACCCGTACGCCGGTTCCGGAAAGCGCCTTCACCGCCAGCGACACCCACACGGGCGCGACGCACACGGTGCCGAAACCGAATTGAACGGCTTCCGCGCAAACATGTTCGACGTCCGTCATCGTCGTGTCCGGCCGGATCGCGGTGTGATCGATCATCCTGGCCAATTCTCTCCGCGTCATTCCTATGTCCCTCGTCTTTCCTGCTCGCAGTCCTCGGATCGGCCCCCGTGCCAGGTGCTGCCGGCCGCCCCGAACGACAACGCGCCCGGCCCCGCCGGATTATGGCCCATCGCGCCGGACCCGGCAATCCCTGGATATCCGCGGTTTTTCCCCCAACACGGCGATCGACCGCGTCGTGCGCCCGCGTCACCAGAACCGCGGTTTCAGCACCATGATGATGAGAGCCGCCAGCGGCAGGAACGTGGCGGCACCACCCCACCGATACCACCGCGCCAGGAGCGGGTAGAATTCCGGCGGTAGATCCTCGCCCGGGCCCCGTTCCGCGCTCGCAATACGATCCATCCGCAGTTGCACCGGGATGAGGACGGCGAACCAGACGATCCCCGATAGCACGAACAAACCGATCGCGGTCCATATCCAACTCGCCTGGCCTGACCGGAACCAGCCGGTTCCGAGAATGCCGCCGTTGAGGAGCACGAGCAGGAACCCGGGTGTGGTGAAATACACGTCCGTCCCGATCACGCCGCGGACGGCGAAGCGCAGTATGTCCGGCTCCCCGGACCGCCTGGCGAAAGCCACCCAGACTGCGGTTACGATCATGTTCCCGACGAACACGATCGCCCCGAAGATGTGCATGAAAAGGCTCCACTCGTACGAGTAGAACGGCAGCGACATAAGCACCGCGACCAGTACCACCAGCACGATCGTTCGCTTGCGGACATTCACGGCTCACGCCCTTTCATCTCGTACTCGTTTAGCACCCGCCTGGACGCGATGTCCAACGTTTTCGAATACGCGGTCGTATACTCGAGCCATGGTCGCCCAGTCGAACCGGCGCATGGCGGTTCGAAGCGCCTCGCCCGCCACTGGCGCAAACGCGCGCAGCATCGAGTCCAGCCGCACCACGAATTCGTCCTCCCCGTCGTAGAACACCGTTCCGTGGAGCGTTTCCGGGATCAGCTCCGGGTAGGCCAGCCGCCGCGGCAACAACGGACGGCACCCGCAGTAAACGGCCTCCACCACGCTGGCCCCGAAGAAATCCTGGCGCGAAGTCACCGGCACCACGTCCGCACTGAAGAGCCAGCGGGCGTAAGCCGCGAAGTCCTGCACGTAGCCGAAATGGACGACACGCTCCCCGAGGGCTTCGCGCGCTGCATCGAATGCCTCGGGTTGGCGAGCGAAGCTCTCGCCCACGACCGCCACCCGAAACGGAACGCCGCCATCCGCCAGGGCCCGCAAAGCCGCGAAAAAAACCCCGGGGTTCTTGTCGTACTCCCACCGGTGATTCCACAGCACCAGGGGTCCGTCATCCGCGGACCCTCCGATGTTGCCGGCTCCGGCGAGCGCATCGAATCGCGCCAAATCCAGCCCCAGCCGCAACACGGAACTGCGGGCGCGAAGCGACGCGACCGTGCCGACCTCGTTGTGGTCGGGGAAACGCTCGAGGAAACGCTGCAGCTCACGGTAGAACGATTGCAGATGGTAGGCGGAATTGAAGAACACTGCGTCGGCCGCCATCGC
>JBGSIK010000163.1:0-4929 GCA_041742575.1 Candidatus Krumholzibacteriia bacterium | reverse complement strand
GACGTGCTACCAACGATTCGCATGTCGGGTAATCGGCGTCAGGACCCGCGCGACGTGCTAAGGGACAGGACCGACGCGAAGTGAAAAACCGCTATCGGGATCGGTCGGCGAACGTGCGTGATGTCGCGGGGAATTACAGGGAGTCGATGACGGGGACGAGATCGCGCAGTTTTCCCTTTGCCACTCCGATGACCGTGTCCGCAGCCCCGTAGTAGACCAGGATCTCGTCGTCCGGGCCCACGACCTCTTTCGCCTCGGCCGGCACCGCCCCGCACGTGAAAACGACGTGAGGCACCCAGGAGATCCTCCCTTCGGTGTCACCGAGCTCGTAGCCGGTCTCGGGCTCCAGAATCGGATTCGGCGAGCGGTACAGCACCTTCGCCGGATCTTCCAGGGCCGTGAACAACACTCCCAAGCGGTAGGAACGTTCGTAATCGACGCCGTGATAGATGTTGAGCCACCCGTGCGTGGTCTTGATGGGCTGCGCGCCGGCGCCGATCTTCACCCCGTCCCACATCATCCCCGTGCGCGGGCCCGCGATGATCTGCTGCCCTTCGCGCGGGAACGGGCAGACGAGCTCGTCCATGTACGTGATCCACATGTTGGGATCGATGCGGTGGTAAACCGCAAACCTGCCGTCGAAAAGCCCCGGATACAGCACACCGTCTTTGTTCAAGAGACCGGGGAAGGCGAGCCCGTGGCGTTGCCAACGGTCGAAACGCCCCTTGAGGAAGTCCTCGACCGCGATGGAAGCCAACGCGATCTGGGCCATCGGTTTGTTGTACGCCGTGTACATCATCCACAGCCGTCCATCCAACACCACGACGCGAGGGTCTTCGCACCCGTTCTTCTCCGTTTCGTTGGCAGGCGCGAAGATGGGGTGATCCAGGCGTCCGTCGATATGGATTCCATCCTTCGTCCACGCCAGTCCGATGCGCGAGATCTCTTCCTCGCCGAACGCGCGATAGAGGATGTAGATGCTCCCGTCCAGACGAACGGCGGCGGCGTTCAGCACGTACCGCATTTCCCAGTCGTGCTCGGGTCTCGGTTCGAGGAGCGGCCCGTCGAGCGGGCGGACGAGCCCGCGGGCCACCGGCGGCACCGCACGTGATTCTTGTTGAACCAGCAATCGATCGGGGTCCGCTTCCACACCGAAGAGATGCTCACGGAGGTCCTCCGATTCCCGGCCTTCCCCCTGGAGATCCGTGATCTTCTTGTCGATGGTCTCGGCGTTCCCCCGCCGCGTTCGTTCGAGGTACGTCGTGAGGAAGTCGCGCGTCGCCCAGTCTCGCTCCACCAGCGACGAGAGCGGGGTCGGCGCACCCACGCCGCCTCGGTTGCTGAAGCTCGCCCACGTCCACGCCGAAAGCGGAACGAAGGTGGCGTCGGGAAGCGTGATCGAGAGGTGATACACGCTCGCGGCCGCCATCAGCGCGTCGGCCGCTTGCTTGCGGTCAGGGTGCCGCTCGGCGAATTCCTCCGCAAACCGCTTCAGGCGTTCAACGAGGATCCGCTGGTGGCGATTTTCGAAGGCGTTGTGCGCGCTCATCACGTGACGTCCCCAGTGCTCCCTTATCGACGTCACCACGCGTTCGCCGAAGTCATATCCCTCCTCGGCGAAACCGCGCCAGAGTTCAGAAAACAACTCGATTCCAATGATGACCTTGATGAGCCGCAGCATGAACCACAGCTTGGGGAACTTGCCGCCGGAGCCCCGCGGCGTGTTCGACGCCACAACCTGCCCGGCCAGCCGCGCCAGCGCCGCCGATCCGCCCACCTCCGTGTTATTCAACAGTAGTTCCAGATCGACGACGATGCTGCCCAGCGGCGCGGACTCGAACCACCCCGCCTCTCCCTCGTTCCCGATGATGTCGAGCACACGGTTCAGATAATTCTGCTGGTCCGTCCACGCCGCAAGTCCCAAAGCGTCGTGGCACTCGAAGCGTTCGAGCAGGCCGCGGCTGTTGCTCAGGTCCAAGCGAAGGATCAGGTTCCTGGGCGGGGCTTGATAGATGATCTTCTCGGCCGCGTCGGTGTCGAGACGGAACACTTCCCCGTCGGAGAACTCCTCCCGCACACGATCGGCCATTTTTTGAGCGCCGTCCACCGTGTTGACGTCGTAAGGGAACATGTCCGTGTCGATCATCCGGTCGAGCCGGTACATGAAGGTCTCAATGCCTTCCAGCACCTCCGCCGACCGGCTGTAGTCCTCGATGCCCAGGTGTTTCCGGACGAATTCCTTGTACTGCTCGCGGTACCGGTTGATCTGGTCCGTGTACACCTGGTACGCCCACACGGACTCAGCGCCGGGCACCTCTAATTCCTGGGGAACGATCACGTCCACGTTGGGGATGAACTGCCAGGCGCCGAGCCGAGGTAGGTACGACGAAACCTCTTTCCCTCGTTCGATCCATGACTGGCGGAATTCGTCCCTCTCGTCGAGGAACACGTCCACTTGGTTCTCGATGACGCGCTCGGCTTCGTGGCCGGCGATCCGCGCGACCCCCTCCTCTCCCAACTCCGTCGCTGTCGACAGATGTGACTGCATGGAGTGGTACTCGTCGATGAACGTCGCCAGCCGCGCCAGGAAGAAGGGGAACAGCCCATCCACGATATCGTCGGGATGGAACTCCGTCTCGAAGCGATAGGCGAGCAGAAACCGCCGGAGAATGCGTATCCACTCGTTCGCGGAGAGCGAGATCCCGGTCGCGCCGGCGTCCGCCTGGCGCTCCATGCGCTCGCGCACTTCGTCCGGAATGATGGTCTGGAACAGGGTGGCGTCGAAATGGTTGAATTCCAGTTTGAAACGGCGTCGTAGCTGGTCGGAACGAAGGTCGTACGGTTCCGGCGACCCGTCGATCTGCGCGCCGTAAGCGCTCGCCACTCTGATCGGCCCGGTGCGTTCACGCCACTCGTTCTCGTGCAGCGCCACTTCGCTCAACACGGCGTGCGCGACCTGGTGGAACACGGGCTTGAGCTTGCCCACCTCGTGCCGCAACGCGGCCGGCCCGAGCGGCACCTCGCAAATAGAGAGGTCCTCGGCCAGCGCACGCGTGACCATCCAGGCATCGAATCCGTACGAGCCCGTCTCGCTCGCCCACAGGTCGGGCGCGGCCAGACAGTGATGGACCAATCGCTGCGAGATCCCGACCACTCCCGGCGTGGGCTGCCGCAATCTGAAACCGAACACGGCCGCGATCACCGGATAGGCGAGAAATGACTCGACCGGCTGCGCCAGCGGATGCCGGTTGAACCGCCCCAGTGAGAGATCCACTTCTTCCTGCAGCGGTGCGAGCAACCGTCCGATCCACTCCGGAGAGAAGCCTCCGCCGTTGCCCGGCGCCTCGCCTTCGGCGGGGACCAGGTTCGGCGGCAGCAGAACGAGCGGGGCTTTGAACCGTGTGGCCGCCACCATGAGCGCGCGGATGCTCCAACCTCTGCCGTCGAGCCCCTCCCCGAGTAGCAGCCGGTGCACGGGGATATCCTCGTCCTGGCCGACGGACTTGAGCACCTTCGTGAGCACGCGTGATCCGCGTTTGGGACCCGCGCACATCACCACCGATTCCCCTCCGAGGCCGATTGCCTTCAAGCCTTCGCGCGCGGTCTCGACCACCCCACCCAGGGTGTCGACCTCCTCGTGGAATGGAATGCCGACGATCGCTCCCAGGTCGCGCGGTTCCCCGAGCTCCCGGAAGATCCGATCCATCGCCTTGTGAAAATCGCCGAGCATGGAGTGCTCGATCGAGTTCAGGCGTTTGCGTTTTTCGCGAGTTACCATCTCTTCGGCTGGCCCTCGGGTTCTGATTACGCAAGAAAGGTGCCGGGCCTGAAGGGGGCATGAATACGAAATGCCCTGCGCCCGGCGCCACAGCTATTTATTATTGAATGAGCCCGGATGTCAAGTGGCAGGTCCGCGGCGGCCGGAGTCTCCCGATCACGAGAAACAGCGGGGCCGTTCCCGCGGTGTGATATAATTAACTCGGTTTTGACTACGGATAGCGGCGCTCTCGATCCGAGGGAAGTAATCGATGTGCAGAAGATTCCGCTTTGAACCGTTACTGGCTGCGCTGCTCCTGTTATGGGCAAGTGGCGTGGGCTGCTCCGACTCGCCGGAGGCGCCACCGCCGCCGACGCCGTTACCGATCGACTCGTCGCTCGTCCATTACGGGTACCGTGTGATCGCCACCTACCCGCACGACTCCGGCGCCTGGACACAGGGTCTCGCGTACCGGGACAGCATGCTGATCGAAGGGACCGGATATTACCGGGGGCCATCCACCCTACGACGCGTGGAGATCGAGACTGGGACCGTGGTCCAGTCCCGCAACATGCCCGACGCCGCGCCGGCGTTTTTCGGGGAGGGTGTCACGGTGTGGGACGACCGAGTGGTCCAGCTCACGTGGTTGCACAATGTGGCCGTGGTGTACAACGAGGAAACCTTCGACGAGATCGGTCGCTTCTCGTATCCCACCGAGGGGTGGGGACTCACGCACGACGGCACTCGCTTCATCATGAGCGACGGCACCGACACGCTGTATTACCGGGACCCGGTTACCTTCGCCGAGATCGGGCGCGTCGCGGTAAAGGACAGCATCACGCCGGTCGCGGACCTCAACGAACTCGAATACATCGATGGCCTGATTTACGCGAACGTGTACCTGACCAATGCCATCGTGATGATCTCGCCCGCGAGCGGCCGCGTGGTCGGTATTATCAATCTCACCGGCCTGCTCAACCCGCGCCCGCCCGGCGCGGACGTGCTCAACGGTATCGCCTACGACACGGATCGCAAGAGGCTCCTGGTCACGGGAAAGCTCTGGCCGACCCTCTTCGAGATCGAGCTCGTTCCGCAGGATTGAGCACAGCGGCGCCACGTGTGGCGCTGATCACCGCGGGCGCGTGGTCGAGCAGGGGTCGGGCGGCCACGTC
>JBGSIK010000162.1:0-7212 GCA_041742575.1 Candidatus Krumholzibacteriia bacterium | reverse complement strand
GATCTCCGAAGGGAGCGTCTTCTTGGTTGCCATTTTCTCCTCCTGGCACGTCCCATGCTGTTGCGACCGACACAGTGAGACCTCGGACCCGGCGCCGTGCCAGGGAGCGACACCTCGTTCGGGACGTCTTCATCCCGGATTTCCCGTTCCCGCATCTAATGTTCAAATGGCACCGGCGCTGGGCCGCGGTCTTTGACCTTCGCAGGCCGAGAGAGAACCACAGACAGGTGATGCGAACATGTCAGCGCGACCGGAGCTTGACAGTCTGACGCCAGGTCCGAGGCCGCCGGTGTTGTGTCGATAAACGTCATGGGAGAAAGCGATGATACCCTTGCCTCCGAGTGACACGCGAGAAGGCGCGTCCGCACCTCACACGCGCTTCGCGCTCTCAAGGACTACGCTCGAGCGCCGCTCGTGGCGCAACTGGTTCCTGCTGCTGGGCGTCCTCGTCATCACGACGACGGGCCTCGTGACGGCCCTTCCACCGCTTCTTTCCGAGCGCGTCGAATTCGTCTGGCCCTGGCAGAAGACGGACCTCGCCCTCCTCGTCGCATACTCGATGACGATTCTGGTCTTCGCCGGCTACGTCACCTTCGAGCAGCGCCGAACGCTCGCCGTCAGACGGCGTCTCGAGGAAGAGGTGCTCGAGCGCTCACGGCGGAACACCGCCCGCCTCTATGCGCTCTTGAACGTGAGCCGCATTATGGGCGTTGAGACCGATCTCCAGGGAGTCTTCGACGCCATCACGAAGGTGTGCGTCGAGACCTTCAAGGGCGAGCAAGCTTCCCTGATGCTCTTCGACTCAGACACGCGGAAGCTCGAAGTCCGTTCCGCCTTCGGGCACGCCGATCGGGATCGAGTCATAGGGAGCCAACGAGACGTCGGGGAGGGAGTCGCCGGTTGGGTCGCCGAACACCGCAGGGCGATCATTCTCGAACCTGACACTCCACTCGAATGGGCCCCCGGTTCGGGTCCACAGGTAACCTTTCTGAAAGCCGCCATGGTCGCGCCGATCATCCTCCGGGACGAACTCGTGGGGGTCATGAGCGTGAGCGGGCCGGCGAAAACCGTGCACTTCGACGGGGAGGACCTGCAAGCCCTTCAGGTGTTCGCGGAGAACGCGGGGACCTGTATCCGGCACACGGAGCAGGCCCGATGGATGCGTCGTATGATCGAGCGCTCAAACGTCGTGGATGAAAGGAAAGAGCTGGAGGAGCGAGGGGTCGCGCGGGGGTCGCAAAGCTCAACGTGAACCCTATCGTTCGCGGCAGCGCCTCTAAGCCTCGGGAAAACTGACTTGATTGAACGGACGCGGAAGTCCGCCACTGTTGCCCGCTGCGGCCACAAGCACCACTCCATGAGCGTAAGCACTGTCGAGTTGAGCTGCGATGCCTCCTCCTTGATCGTCAGCCTTGAAACTCATCGAAATAACGTCAACTCCTTTTCTCCAACAGTATTCAATGGCGTCTCCGACCTCTAACGCGTACAACGTTCGAAGTGAAACCAAGTTCGGTCCAACTCCATTCTCGCCTCCCGCCACGCCAGCCACACCCTTCCCGTTGTTCCGAGTTGCCGACACGATGCCTGCCCACGCCGTTCCATGAGCATCCGCCGGACCAGGACGCGGGTCGTTATCGCCGTCGAGGAAGTTCCAGCCATATATGTCGTCAATCAACGGACTTCCGAACCAAACGAAGTCATTGTCGTTATCGATCCCATCACCCGGAATCTCGTTCGGGTTTTGCCACATGTTCGCTTCCAAATCTTCGTGTCCATGATCAATGCCCACGTCAATTACAGCGATGGTAACTGAGGATGACCCTGTCGTGACGTCCCAAGCCGATTGAACTCCAGTACGAGGCAAATACCATTGCTCGGCATAGAAGGTATCGTTTGCCGAGCCTAGGAATCTAATCCGAGTATTGAGAATGGCCTTCTCCACGGACGCGTTTTGATAGATGATTTGCAGCACTTCAACCGGATCGCGCGATGTATCGTAGGCGTATCGCTCGTATCCCAGCGAGTTCTTGGTACGCTGTGTTCGCACGAGTCCCGCATTCCGGCGAACTGACTCCTTCTGAGATGCGCTCGCCGCAGAAGAGAACTTGATCTCGACATAACCGGGGACAATCTCCCACTCGACTCCATTCGGGTCCAGTGCGTACCATTGCGAGTCTTGCTTTACGTAGCGCTGATCCCCAACCTGCGCTGTATGCTGCGCCCATGAGGTGTTCGCAATAACCAGCAAGGCGGTCGCTAGCAAAATGACACGTTGTCGCAGCATCATCTCCCCCTCCTTGCGACGGAGTACTCGTCCAAACGCCATCGCAATTCCGTCTCTATCTCGTTGTGTACAAACTCTTGACCCGTCCCCATGTGCTCGTCTCCACCGGCACCGAGGAATTGACCAGGAGTCTCTTCCCAACGGCCGAGATTGGTCCTTGACCGACACAAAGCCCAACCGTGATCTCCCCAGTTGGTGTTCCAGGAGGCGCAACAACCCTGAGCGAGCTGCACGGGTCAGATGTTCCAAACCCCCAGTAGTGAATCACCAGAATCAATCCCGGATCTGGAAACAGACACGCTCCATAATCCATCGCAATTCCAGTTTGACTATCTCCGACCACGAGGGTAGCCATGGGTGAACTTTCGCCAAGCCACTCGAACGTGATGCCGGGACTTGCTTCGACCATGAACCACACGATCCTCACATGACCGTAGGTCACACCGCGATGCACGACATAGACGGAGACCTTGCCGGGTGCCTGATCGACATAACTGGAATCAGTAAAACTGGAGTCTGAGAAGAGATAAAGACTGCCGCCACCCGGAGGTAATTGCCCGGCTGCTGGCGCCGGCAGCATCAAGCCAACAACGAATCCAAACAACCAAACCGAGCGGCAGAGTTTCCGGTACAAGGAGTTCGTTTTTCGCACCTCCAGGAAGGCAAGAGGAAGGCAAGCTCCGTGACGCCCCCCAACTGATCCTGCACCAATGATTTTAGCGCCCCGAACCGGAACTGTCAACTACCCGACAATGCCCCGTACCTCATTACAGAGGGCTCTCTTGCCTCCCCCGTCGCAATGGCTGAACCATACGTGAACCGCTTGGCGCGACACTGCCAGCCGGCGAGCCCCCTCGCATTGAGAATGGCCCTATCTACAGACACGTCTTGATAGATCACCGAGACGTGTGCCGCTGGGAAACTCGTTATTGGACAGGCGCCGGGTGGATGTGGTGTACTTGTCGTGGTCGGTGGCGCTGCGGGAACGAGATGAAGTGAGCAAGCACAAACCCATCTTCGCACAGTACTTCAAGGAACTACTAGCCGTGGCCCAGCAGGGCGATGCGCGGGAGGAGAGCTTCTACTCGGCGCTGGCCGATATGCTCAAGGCCACGGCCGACGCGAGCGGAAGGGCGCATGTCCATGTCACAACCTGGCCGAGATCCACGGACGCGGGGAACCCCGATTTTCGAGTCTGGAACGGCACGGATCGCATTATCGGCTATGTCGAGGCCAAGAAACCGACCGAAGAGCGGTTGGACGCTATCGAAGAATCGAAGCAACTCAAAGATTACCGGAGCACTTTTCCCAATCTCATACTCACGAACTTCTTTGAATTCCGGCTCTACCGTAACGGCCAGCGGGTGGAGACCGTGCTTGCGGCGCGCCCCTTTGTGCTCAGCCGGTTGCGGACGACCCCGCCGGTGGAAAAGCCAGATGACCTGTATGCGCTCCTTGATCGCTTCCTGGACTTCTCGCTGCCGAAGGCCTTCACAGCAGAATCCTTAGCTGTCGAACTGGCCAAGCGCACCCGCTTCCTCCGCGATGTCGTCAGCCAACAACTCGAAGAGGAGAAGGCGAATCCCGGCACGCTGTCCGGTTTCTTCGAGGCTTTTCAGACCTATCTCATCGGCACTTTGACGCCCGCGGATTTCGCGGACCTGTTTGCGCAGACCATCACCTACGGTCTCTTTGCCGCCCGGACCCGCGCCGGGGACGGCTTCAACCGCCGCGCCGCCTTCGACAACATCCCGCACACTATCGGCGTGCTGCGCGACCTCTTCCGCTTCCTCTCGCTCGGCGATCTTCCCGAGCAGCTTGCCTGGTGCGTGGACGACATCGCCGAAGTCCTGGCGGTGGCCGACGCCCGCGGCATCCTCGACCGCTACTACCACGAGGGCAAAGGTAGCGATCCGATCGTTCATTTCTATGAGACGTTCCTGGCCGAGTACGATCCGGCCGAGCGTGAACGTCGCGGCGTCTACTACACGCCCGCGCCGGTCGTGAGCTACATTGTCCGCTCGCTCCACGAGATCCTGAAAACCGATTTCGACAAGCGCGACGGGTTGGCGTCCGACGGTGTGACGCTTCTCGACCCCGCGGCAGGGACAATGACTTTCGTCGCCCGCGCGGCGCAAGAGGCGGTCGCCGAGTTTGAGGGAAAGTACGGCTCCGGGGGGCGCGAGAATTTCATCCGTCAGCACATCCTTAAGAATTTCTACGCCTTCGAATTGATGATGGCGCCGTACGCGGTAGGTCACCTCAAGATGGGCTTCTTTCTCGAGGAACTCGGCCACCGTCTCGCCGACGACGAGCGCGTGCCGTTCTACCTCACCAACACCTTGGACTACGAGGAGTTGGAGCAAAGCCGTCTGCCCGGTTTCTCCGCGCTCGCCGAGGAATCCCGCCTGGCCGGCACGGTCAAGAAGCAGACGCCGATTCTCGTCATTCTCGGAAATCCACCATACTCGTATTACTCGACCAACACTGGCAAGTGGATACGCGGGTTGATCGAGACATACAAACAAGTGGATGACAAACCGCTGGGCGAGAAAAACCCGAGAGGGATTCAAGACGACTATGTGAAGTTCCTCCGCTTCGCGCAGTGGAAGATCGAGCAGGCAGGCCGGGGCGTCGTGGGCATGGTTACCAACCATTCCTACCTCGATAACGCCACCTTCCGGGGTATGCGCCAAAGCCTCATGCGGACATTCGACCAAATCTGTGTCCTGGATTTACACGGCAACGCGCTCAAAAAGGAGACCTCCCCGGACGGCACCCCCGACAAGAACGTCTTTGATATTCGCCAGGGTGTGGCTATCGCTTTCTTTGTAAAGCGCGGCGCCAAGCAGCAATCCGACGCCGTTGTCCGCCACTCGGAGACTTGGGGTTCCCGCGAGACGAAGTATGACTGGTTAAACAAGCACGACCAGAAAAGCACGGAATGGCGGGAGTTGAAGCCAACTTCGCCGCACTACTTGTTCCTGCCGGTGAGCGAAGCCTTAACTGAGCGTTACAGTCAATTCCCGGCGGTGACGATGATCTTCAATGCGGGTGTTTGCGGATTGTACACCGGACGTGACAGCCTGGCGATTCAATGGTCCGAAGACCAAGTTTGGACGACGGTCCTCAACTTTGCAAAGATGGAGCCTGAACTCGCCCGGCAAGGATATGACCTTGGCAAGGATTCCCGCGACTGGAAGGTGACACTGGCCCAAAAAGACTTGGTGGATTCCGGACCCATGCGCGAAAAAGTTGTGCGCGTTCTCTACAGGCCCTTTGACCTGCGGTACACCTATTATACGGGTCGTTCGCGGGGGTTCATATGCATGCCCCGCCCGGCAGTCATGCGCCATATGCTTGCCGGCGATAATCTCGGGCTCGTCACGTCTCGCATGACAAAGGGCGAGTCTTTCATGCACGCAGCGGTGACGCGAGACATTTCTGAAAAAATAGTTCTCTCAGCCAAGACCTCGAACAATGGCTTTCTTTTCCCTCTCTACCTCTATCCCACTGCGGACCGGGAAGACCTCTTTGCCCACCACGAGTCGTCGGAACGTCGTCCGAACCTAAGTCCGTCGCTAGTTACGGTGCTGGCGACCGCCTACGGCAAGGAGCCGGCGCCGGAGCCCATCTTCAACTACATCTACGCCGTGCTCTACGCGCCTTCGTACCGCACGAAATACGCTGAGTCTCTGCGCAGGGACTTCCCCCGTATTCCGTTCACGGCGGATGCCGACCTCTTCACTGAACTCGCGGCGCTGGGGGAGAAACTCGTCGGCATGCACCTCCTCAAGTCGCCCGAGCTCGATCCACCCGCGTGCCGGTTCGAGGGCGCAGGCGACGGGCGGGTCGGCAAGGACCGCAAAACCGGGCTGCGATACGATGCCAGTGAACAGCGGGTGTACATCAACGCCGAGCAACACTTCGGGCCGGTGCCGGAACCTGTTTGGAAGTACCAGATCGGCGGCTACCAGGTGTGCGAGAAGTGGCTTAAGGACCGGCGGGAGCGCCGCCTGGAAATCGACGACATCCGCACCTACTGCCGCATCGTAACCGCTCTTGCCCGCACCATCGAGATCCAGCAAGAGATCGATATTCTTTATCCCGATATCGAGCGCAACACGGTCACCGTTGTCGAACAAAGGCCGGGGGAACCGACAAACGGTCCAGCCGGGGGGCCTGCGAGACGGCGTACACGCCGCCGGTGACCTTTGGTGTTCTTTGGCCGGAGGTAGCATTGAACTTCGTTTTCAAACTGATAGGCTCCTTCGCTTTCAGCGGGTTCTTTCCCATCTTCCCGGCGACCTTCGCGTGTGCGGTCTTCATCGCGCTTTGGTGGCTCATACCCGGCGGTGAAGTGCTTGCGCATCCCATCGTGCTCGCCGTCACGCTGGTGGTGTCGGTCCCCGTCGCCACGTGGATGGAGAAGCGGTACGGCAAGGACCCGGGTTGCGTCGTCATCGACGAGGTCGTGGGCATGCAGGTCATTCTCTCCGGTGCGACCGGTGTCGGGGGATGGGGGCTCGTCGCCGCGTTTCTCGTATTTCGCGTGTTCGATGTCTTGAAGCCGTTCCCGGCCGGACGGTCACAGCGCCTGCGGCAGGGTTACGGCATCGTGGCCGACGATGTGCTGGCCGGCCTCTACAGCCGTGTGGCCATGATCGTGCTCTCTCTCGTCTTTCCCTCCCTCGGTGATTTCATCCCCTGGTGAGGATTTTCAAAATATGGCTATCAACGACATCGAGCTCGTTCTCGTCGGCGAAGAACTCCTCAAGGGCCAGCGTCCCGACAGCCATCTCCGCTACCTCGGTCGAACCCTGCTCGCCTTTGGAGTCCGTATCGCGCGGGCCCACGTCGTTCGCGACGACGTGGGCGAGATCGCCGACGTGATCTCGGGCCGTCTGGCACAGACGCGTGTGCTTCTC
>JBGSIK010000161.1:0-19110 GCA_041742575.1 Candidatus Krumholzibacteriia bacterium | reverse complement strand
GTCGTAGCGCAAGGCGAAGGACTCCAGGGCCCTGAGGCCGCCCAATCCTGCCTCCGAGAGCTGGTAATCCCAACAGTTCGATAGATAATCGTAAAGGAGCTCGGTGTGATAAGGGCTCGTCCGCGCAATCCCATCCGCGAGGTGCGAGAGGTTCTGTATCCCCAGGTTTCGGGAGGTGACCAGTACTTTGCTGAGAAAGGCCTTGAGGCGCTCGTCGTTGTACGCCCACAGGTCGAGGACCAACGGCGAGGAGGTCAACGTGTCCCACATTTCGGAGATGTTGTAAAAAGTGACATCTTGAGTGGGGCGCTCGGCCAGGAACTGCAGTCCTCCGTCGTCGGAAAGCAGGATCCCGTCGAATTGATCCCGCCAGCCGGACGGATGGCTCTTGGAGACACATAGATCGGGCGACACGCCGTGAAGCTCGGAGAGAACAACTCGCAGGGCGGCGACGGGCGACCGGCAGAATTCGCTCACGGCGATGCGCGCGACGGCCTCGATCGGTTTTTGAACGAGAAGCACCACGTTTCCGGGCGTCGCTCGGGTCACGAGGGCAGGGCCATCGATGCGGTGTTGGCCGACCCCGCGCAGGTACTCGATGCTGGGAATCAGCGCGGCATCGATCGAACCGCGCGACAGCAGGTCCGCAAGCACGGACGGTTTGTGATAGACCAGTTCAAGTTCCGGCGCTTGCCGGCGCGTGAGTCCGTAGATCAACGGTCGGACGGAAATGTACTCCGGCACCCCTATCCGTATCTGCTGCAATTTGTCTCCCTTCGCGATGCCTGTTCTCTTCCCCCGCGGCCCGACCCGGCCAGGGCCCCTGGCTGGCCGGAATTCGCACTGCTTATAGCACCGGAGCCGGAAGTTCAGCAAGGTCTATTCCCGACTGTGGTTTCCCCACCGACTTAAGCGGCCGAATACACAACTGGCTGGTAACAAATATTTTGCTGGACTCGCCGGCCCAAGTAGGGTATCTGTTGAGGCATCAAAGGCTCCGGGAGGAAGCTCATGACCGACCAGGTGGAGACCCGCAAACCCGCCACGCCGGTAAAAGATTTGCTGTTTTACATCCTCCTGCTCGTTTTGTCTTTGGCGTTTTTTGCGACGGTCCGCAACAACACGTTCTGGCACTCCAGCGACTACCTCTACCTCCTCCACGCCATCAAGATCGACGGAGACTGGCGGGAGATCTTCGCCCAGGCCCCGCTCAACATTTTCCAGCCGTTCGTCAACGGCGTCTTCTATCTGGAGTACCGTTTGTTCGGGTTGAACGCTACCGGTTATTACCTTTTCAACATTTTCGTACATTCGCTGAACGCTTACCTCGTTTACCGAATTGTGTACACTTTGCTCAGGGACGATATCATTTCGGTGTTGTCGTCCCTGCTGTTCGCGTGCGCCGTCGGCAACTACGGCAAGGCCGTGATGGTCGTTTCTGGCATCAACGACCTGTTGATAACGTTTCTCACGCTCATAACACTTTTCGCGTATTTCAAGAACGAGTTCACCAGAAACGGCCACGTCAAATCGATCTGGTTTCTCGCCACATTGTCGCTTTTTACGCTGAGCCTGTTGTCGAAGACAACTTCGTTCAGCATCCTCGGCTGCATGTTCGCCTTCAACTTTTTCTTTCGTGCTGAAACCAAGCGGCCGTTGTTCGGTAGGAGCTTCGTCATCCTGGCCGGGTTTGCGTTCTTGGTGCTGGTCGTCAAGCTCTCACTGCTGCCGGAGATTCCCGGTCTTTCCGACCTGGCTTTTTTCAGCTCCTCGTTCCTGCGCAACTTCGGTTCTTACCTGGTGCGGATGGTTTTCCCCATCCACGCTTCCGATCTGGTGAGGGACTCCGGACCGCTGGTCCGGTTCATCTACGCAGCAGCTACGGAGATTCGCGTGGTTACGTTCTTGTTCATTCTTTCGTACAGCGTCTTCGGCTTCGTTTTCGGGAACCGCGTCATTCGATTCTTCATCGCATGGACGTACATCACCGTGGTCCCATTTTGCATGTTCAAGTTTCCTTCGGACTGGCTGAACATCAGCTACCTTTATCTCGTGTCCGTCGGTTTCGTGCTTATTCTCGCATCGGGCACGGTGCTCGCCGCCCGCCTTCTCTACCAGCGGCCGTGGCGGCGCTTCATCCCCTACCTCGTACCCCTGTATTTCGTCTTCCTCTCCCAGTTCATCATCCAGCATCTCGACCGCAACTACGAGCGGCTCGCCGACTCCCCGAGCCTGGACTCCTTCAAGACGCAACTGTATCAGGACCGGTCCGGGGACCAAGGCGAGCTTTGACCCGTCAGGTATGACGATCAAGGGTGGAGTGGGAAGGCGGACATCACAGAAGAAAACGGACCCTCGCGCCCGGAACGTTCTCCAGGCGCCCCATCTGGTCCGATGCGATCGTCCCGCGGAGCACACAGACATCGCCCTCGAAGGAGCCGACAGCATTGCGAATGATGCTGCGGATGCGGGAGATTCCCTTGCCATCGCCCGCGGGGATCTTCACCTCGACTTTGACTCCGCGGTTCTGGAAGTACCGGTCGATACGATGCCACACATCATCCAATCCCACACCACTGCTCGCCGACACGAACACCCCATCCTCGTATCGTCTCTTGAGCACCTCGAGCTCCTGGTTGAAGACTCGATCGATCTTGTTGAACACATAAACCGTTCCCGCATCCGGATTCTGAATGGTGCGAACGGCATTGTCGGCGACCTCTATCTGTTCCTCGAACGCCGGGTGCGAAACGTCCACCACGTGCAGGTAGAGATCCGCTTGGGCAATGTCCGCCAACGTGGCCTTGAAGCTGGTGATCAGGTGATGGGGTAGCTTGCGGATGAATCCCACCGTGTCGATGAGGAGGATCTCGTGGCGTCCGTTACCGGAGTGCCTGTCACGTCCGTTCGATCCGTTGCGGATTTTTCGGGTCGTCGTGTCCAACGTCGCGAACAGCTGGTCCTCGATGAACACGTCGGCGCCGGTGAGCCCGCGCATGAGCGTCGATTTGCCCGCGTTCGTGTAGCCGATGAGAGCGACCGTGTACAAGGCTCCGTGACTCTTGCGGATCGTGTCCTTACGCTGGGAAATCTTCTTCAGTTCCTCCCTCAGAACCGACATGCGCCGGCGAATCTGGCGGCGGTCGGTCTCCAGCTGGGTTTCACCGGGACCGCGCGTGCCGATGCCGCCCTGCTGGCGTTCGAGGTGGCTCCACATGCGGGTCAACCGCGGCAAGGTGTATTCCAGCTGCGCGAGTTCTACCTGGATTTTCGCCGCCTGCGTTTTGGCGTGACGCGCGAATATGTCGAGGATCAGCTCGGTGCGGTCGATGATGCGCAGGTCGAAGATCCGGTGCAGATTCCGCGCCTGGGCGGGGCTCAAGTCGTTGTCGAAGATCACGAGATTGGCGCCGGTGGTGTCGCAGGCTTCTTTGATCTCATGGGCTTTTCCTTCGCCGACGAAGGTGGCGCTGTCGATCCGGGCCCTCCCCTGCACCGCTCGTCCAACCACTTCCGCCCCGGCCGTTCTCGCAAGCTGCTCCAGCTCATCGAGGAAGTCGTGCTCGCGGGCGATCGACCCTCCAGGAAGGCTTACACCGACAAGGAATGCCCGTTCCCGTTGGGCACCTGGGGTAACTTCAAACCCCTTCTTCACTTATGGATTACCTCCAGAACTCTCATTGGGCTGTTTCTCTCTATGTCAGCCACGCCTCCTTTCGCTGTCCCGAGGCCTTCGCGATCACCGCAAGACCAGCACCTTCTTGCAGCCCCTTTGGTGGCCGGCCTGGGCCTTGATGAAGTAGATGCCGGTGCTTGCGACCTCGCCCTTCTCGTTGGTTCCATCCCAGGCTAGTGTGAGGACGCGGTTATACACACGATCGTCCAGAAGCGTTTTAACCAACCGCCCGGTGACATCGAACACATCCACCTTCACGCCGGTCGGTTCGGGGGCACCTTCAGCCGCGCTCGAGGCGGCCGGAGACAAAGAAGCACCCGCTGCGGTGGACACCGGCACTTCGATCGAAATGTGCATCAGGTCGCGCATGGGATTGAAAGGGTTCGGGGAGGGCGCGGAGACGATACTGCCCACTCTCGGAAAAGCGGCGATTGTCTCATGTTCCTCGGAGTTGGCGGCGAACATGGTCATTTTGCCTTTGTACAGCAGCTCGAACGTGCCGACGACATAATATCCATAGGTGGTCCCGGCCGCGGCCGACCGATCGAGGAAGTAGTACGGGAGGAGTCCGCCTTGCTCGACCGGGCCGACCGGTTGTAAGCCGCTCGCAATCACGGTGTCGGTTACGGAAACACCGTTTCTGTACTCGATTCGATGCAGGCTCAAGTCCGCATCGAATGTTTCCCCGCGCAGATGCCAGATAACCCCGATCCCTTCGTTCCGCTGCTCGAAGCCGAATCCGAAGTAATCCAACCCGATGTAATATACCCGCTTGGTTGCTTTCGCCGAGACGGCGCCGAAGGCGTTCCGCGCCACTACCTCCAGGGTGGTGTACCCGGGGAGAATGTTGTCGATCGAGACCCCGTACTCCTCCTGGATTTCGTCCGTTTGTCCGTCTACAGGCGTTGCCACATACGGGCCGATGCCGCCGAGTGTGACGCTCACGTCTTTTATCTGGGTGGCGTAGTTACGGCGAAGGGCCGCCGGTTGCTGCGAATTCCGGTTGGTGACGGGTCGTGCCGTCACAATGAAATCGATTTTGGCGTCCACAATGCTGGTGAGCGTTTCCACGGCCGCGTGCGCGAACGTAACCACCGGCGGGGCATCGAAAACATCGGGAACGTTGTTACGGTTCACATCGATGTTCCCGAGCATCGCCATCGAGTAGTCGCACGGTGGTCCCGAGTAACCGTACAACATATCCTGGACATTGGCCAGGCACGGCTCGACGATGTAGCCAGGGGTACAGCCCACCTTGGCGCCAATATCGTTAATTTCCTTCACCTTGTTGAGGTTCTGAACGTTCAGGTATCCGGAATAGTCGTCACACGACGACTGACCTCCGACGTTCTCCTCCAGCGCCCAGAAGATGTTCGAGATCTCGTGCTTCATCAGTTGCATGAAGGTATCGGACCCTTCCGACCCGGCGGGGTAGGGCACTGCGAGGAACGGCCCGCCGAGGTAACTGTAGCTGATGGTTCTGGCTCCCTGGAACATGTGGTCCGAATCGTTGGCGCTGTTGACGATGAAAACGGTAAAGACCCAATCGGTCCCCAGTGTCCGGCGGCCCTGATTGTTGAACTCGTGCACGGCCTGCAGATAATCCGACGGCGTGCCGGGAAAGCCCCGATTTGCCATCACATCCGCCACCCAAGTCGAGTCTGCGAGCATCGAATACAAGATCGGTTCGGTTCCTGTCGGCGACCTCCTGAAGATGAGGAAGCTGAACTCAACGGAAACGTTCTTGAAAACCTGCTCGTAGAAGAGGACCGAGAGAACAGTCAACTGCGCTGCTTGGTTGAGCGCCGTATCCGTCCAGTCTTCGGTGCCGCCGTTGCTTTCCGGCAACACGATCTGCATGGCCACGCGTCCCGCCAGAAACTCCGAGTTCTGGAAGATGAGCCGCTCGTCTTGCGCGCTCCCCGACCGCTCCGCGCGCGCGCGTTCGATATCGGCGCTCCGCCACATCTCCGATTCCGGTATCCTTCGCGTGAGCGCATCGTTTTCGATCGGCATTGCCTCCGTAGTTGCAGACAGCGCCTCGAAGCGTCGATAACATGCTTTGACCCATTGGGGAGAGAAAATCTCCGCTTGTTCGTCGGAAAAGACGGCGCCGTCCGGCAGGACATCCACATGTAGGCCCTCGATCAACCGATGGACATCCACACCGAAGGGCATGTCCGCCACGACGACACGGGGATAGAAGATCGTCATACCGCTGACGCCCGCCGACGCGAGACGGTCCCGGACAGTGACCAGCGCTTCCGGGCCGTTTGTTGACGGCACGAAGTACATCCTCTGTGTCTGCTCGCCCGACGGGCCGGAGGTCCTGCTGAGCAGCGTGACGGGGTGCTGGGACTGGGCGAACACGCACTGGGCGGCAGTGACCAAAAAAACCACAGACCACCGACTGGTGCGCAGCAGATAGGACCGTTGTATTGTTTTCATGATTCCGTTCGCGTCAACGGGCACGACAGAATAACGGAGGCGAACCGGTGGGGTGTTGCAGTTCCCGTTCAGATCAGGGCACTTCGCGCGTCGTAGAAGGAAAATCCCCCTGCAGCGCCGACGTCGCGATCTGCCCCTGGTCGCACATCGGGCCCGCTGCTGGAACGTCGCGCTTTTCCTGTATTTAGTATACCACATCGGCGCACGGTTTTGCCACAGCCACGCGGTGGACAAGCGCCGGCTTGACCATACCCACATCTTTGTATGGGGTGGTTGGCACACCGTTGCCCCTAGGACAGTCTCTGCGGCTGACCGCTGGGGTGGGCGCTATTTCACCTGAATCAAGCGTTTGGTCACGTGCCGGCTCCCGATCTGGAGCTTCACGTAGTACACCCCGCTCGCTACCGCCGCGCCGGTGTTCTCCACGCCGTTCCACGGCGTCTGGTACGACCCTGGGGACAACACATCGTCCACCAGCACGCTCACCAGCCGGCCGGTGACGTTGTACACCTTCAGGCTGGTGCGGGCGGGATTCACGAGCTCCAAAACGATTCCGCTCTCGTCGGAAACACCCGACGGCACCTCGTAGTAGATCGTCGTCGATTCCCGGAAAGGATTGGGTGACCCGGCCAGAAGCCGATCTTCCAGCTTACCGGGGGTGTTCCAGTACAGCTCGGGGCTTCCCGGGGCGATCGGTTTCGCGTTCGCAGCGACATGGGTAGGTTTCAGCAGCGCCTCGAAAACCTCTCCATTCCTGAGCCGGCCGTGAAGCTCGAGACGGTCTCCGGCGCGTTCTCCGGCGGTCTCGCCATCCAAGCCGCCGGGGAACGTGATCTCGACGTTTCCTGCCGGCGTCTCCGTGATGGCGGCATCCGACGATTCGACGCCCGCGAGTTGGGTAATGTTGTCGGCCCTGACCCCTTGCGCGCGCGCGTTCTCGAGGATGATGGTGACCCCGGCCGGACCCCCGGCGGCACTCCCGGCCGCGTAGGTTCCCCACACGGTCCGTCGGGTGACGGATACCGGAGGAGGAATCATGCGGTGAACTCCGTCACCGACCACCGTGCGATATATGCCATCGATGACGCGGTCCACCCGGTCAAGTGATGGAACGACGGAGAGAGCGGCGTACACGACCCTCTCCTCTCCCGGCCCGAGGTTCCCCAGGTCGGGCGACACTCCATACGCCATGCGGTCATCAGAAAGCGCGTCGCCTTCCCGGGCGGGCTGAGGATTGCCCGTCTTGATGCTCGCGGCGTTCGATGGTGTCGCCGGCGTTTCCGTTGTCCGGACCGCGGCCTCTACGAGATCGGTCAAGCGTCGGTCGCCTGCCGCGGTCCCGGTGATCCACGAAGTGTTCACGTCGGAGGGTTCGGCGAAAAACACCGCCACCAGCGGTGTCCGTCCCCTTTCCGACATGAGGATCGCTCTGGCAGTCATGCGATCGGTTTCACGCGTTTCCGTCTGGTCGAGATGCCGCGTGGACACCTCGAAACCCGCAGATTTGCGGACCATCACACCGACACGCAACCCGTTGAGCGGCCGCGTGCCCAGATTGCGCACGACCAGCTTCATCGCAACCATGCCGTCGATGTGCGACAGCGACCATGCGGAGCACTCCTGGTGGAGCTCGACTGCCGCCGCGTCGTCCCGTTTGCCCGTTTCATACCGGAGCGCGATCATCTGGTCGCCCACAGCGGCGAAATCCTCGTCCACCAGGCCGTCTCCATCGTTGTCCGTGCTGTCGAGACGATCTTCGTCCTCGCTGCCATCCACATCATCGTCGCGGTCTTCCAGCGGGTAACGTCGCCCGCCTGGTATGCCTTCGTGGATCGTCCGGTCTCCCCCGAAGGAGGATCTGGACACCAGATCGCCGCTGGTCGTGTTCGCCAACTCGACGAAGGAGCCATTCTCGCCGTGCGCCAATATCGCGAAGCCCCCCCCGGAAATCGCGCTCCGGCCGGGATCCCACGCCGGCCATAGTCCCACCCATCGGCCTCGCGATGACACCCGGAAAGTGACACGTCCCGGATCGACAGTGAGAATCTCTGCGGCCGTCGGCGCGGCAATCGCGCCGGCACCGAGGCTGTCAAGGGCCGCTCCGCCCTTCACCTTCGTCCCGTCACGCGCCTTCCCGCCTGCGACGCTCGGTGCCAATCGCAAAGCCGCCACCGCCAGCACGGCCAAGAAGATCATGCTCCGGCCGAACGAAGTTAAACGTATTGTTTTCATAATCCTATCCCTCATCCCCGACCCGCCAGCGACGTGCGTCGCGCGACGACCGTCGCGATCTCGCCACGGATCGATACAATATGGTGTTGGTGTTCCGGGCTGTCAATCCCGTCAGGTCGACAGGTAGAAGCTCAGGCTTTCCAGCGCGACCGCCAGGTTGACGTTTCGCAACCACATGTTGTCGGGAAGCGTCACACGCGCCGGGGCGAAGTTGAGGACGCCCTTTACCCCCGCTCGAATCATGATGTCGGCGACTTCCTGCGCCGCTTTGTCGGGGGTGGTGATCACGCCGATCTCCACCGGGTTGGTTTTCAAGCGATCTTCCGCTTCAGTAACGCGGCGGATTTCTACGGAATTCCAATGCGTGCCGACTTTGGCTTCGTCGGCATCGAAAACGTGGGTGAAGTAAAATCCATCCTGCGGGAATCCCTGGTAGAAAAACAGCGCATGGCCGAGGCTCCCCGCGCCGAACAACGCCATTGACCATCGTTGATGGAGGCCCAGGATGCGCTTGATGGCCTCCTTGAGTTCGGTGACGTTGTAACCGAGGCCGCGTTTGCCGAAGCTGCCGAAATACGACAGGTCCTTCCGTACCTGCGCGGAAGTGATCCCGCCCAGCTCCGCCAGCTGTTCGGAAGATACCGTGGGCACGCTGCGAGAATCCAACTCCGCGAGGAGCCGGAAATAGCTCGACATTCTCCGCACTGTGAATTCGGATATTTTCCCCATGCTGCCTCGAATTTCTTTGCTCATTTCGTCTTCACGCTCCCGATTCGGCTGACCCTTCGGTTACTCCTCATCCTCTACCGCGAGGTGTGCTACATCGACCACCCGGTCTCCCTCCTCGAGGTTGATCAGCTTGACACCTTGTGTCGCGCGGCCACGAATGGTGATCTGCTCGATGGGGCATCGAATGACGATGCCGTTCTTGGTGATGATCATCAGCTGGTCGTTACCCTTGACTTCCTTGATGCTCACGACCTTTCCGTTGCGGGTGGTCGTGCGTATGTTGATGACTCCCTTGCCTCCGCGGTGCTTGACCGCATAGTCGTCCAGCGAGGACCGCTTGCCGAATCCGTTTTCGGTGACGGTGAGCAGCGTCGCGGCTTTTTCCACCACAACCATGCCCACCACTTCATCTCCGCGGTCGACCTGAACGCCTATGACACCCGCCGTCTGACGACCCATCGGCCGCACATCGCGTTCGTGGAAACGGATGGCCCGGCCATCGCGCTTCGCCAACACGATATCCTGGTTGCCGTCGGTTATGGCGGCGTCGATCAGTGTGTCGTTTTCTTTCAACAGAATTCCCCAAATCCCCCCGTGTCGCGGCCTGCTGTACTCGGTGAGGTTCGTTTTCTTGATCCTGCCCTTGCGTGTCGCCATGACGAGGTGCGAATCCTCCCGGAACTCCGATACCGGCACGCGGGCTGTGATTCGTTCCCCGGCCGAGAGCCCGAGCATGTTCACGATCGCTTTGCCACGCGCCGCCCGGCCCGCCACCGGAATCTCGTGCACCTTGAGCCAGTAGCATCTCCCGAGGTCCGTGAAGAACAGGATGTAACTGTGCGTCGATGCAATGAAGAGGTGTTCGACAAAATCCTCATCTCTCATCTTGATGCCGGTAACGCCGCGTCCACCCCGCCGCTGTTGCCGGTAGGAGTCGAGTGGAAGGCGTTTGATGTAACCGGCGTGGCTGATCGTGATCACCATGTCTTCTTCGGCGATCAGGTCCTCCGCGTCGAACGTTGCCGGCTCGAGGTCGATTATCTGGGTGCGACGCTCGTCCCCGTATTGTTCCTTGATCGCGTTGAGTTCGTCTCTGATGATACCCAACACCTTACCCCGGTCGGCCAGGACGCTGCGATATTCCGCGATCTGCTTGACCAGATTCTGGTATTCGTCCTCGATCTTCTGTCGCTCCAAGCCGGTCAAACGCTGCAGGCGCATATCCAGAATAGCCTGAGCCTGCACCTCGGTCATGCCGAACCGACCCATGAGGCCGTTGCGCGCGATGTCCACTGTTTCCGACCCTCGGATGAGACCGACGATTTCATCGATATGATCGAGGGCGATGCGCAAACCCTCGAGGATATGGGCCCGCTCTTCGGCCTTGCGCAGATCGAATCTGGTGCGGCGGACCACCACTTCCTCGCGATGTTCCAGCCAGTACCGGATGAGCTGGCGGAGGTCGAGGATTTCCGGGCGGTTGTCGACCAGCGCCAGCATGATGATCCCGAAGGTCATCTGCATCTGCGTATGCTTGTAGAGCTGGTTCTCCACCACGCGCGCGTCCGCGTCCCTCTTCAGCACGATGACCACGCGCATGCCTTCGCGGTCGGACTCGTCGCGGATGTCGACGATGTCATCGAGCGTCCCGTCCTTCACCAGTTCGGCGATGCGCTCGATGAGCGCGGCTTTGTTGACCTGATACGGGATCTCGGTGATCACGATCGCTTCGCGGTCACCCTTGAGTTCTTCGACCTGCGTCCGGGCGCGAACGATGATGCGGCCTCGGCCCGTGCGATAGGCTTCCTGGATTCCCAAACGACCCAGAACGATCCCGGCGGTGGGGAAATCCGGTCCCTGGACGAGCGCAAACAACTTGTCCTCGGGGAAATCCGGCTCCTCGAGGAGTGCAAGCGCCGCGTCACAAATCTCGCCCATGTTGTGAGGCGGCACATTGGTGGCCATCCCGACCGCGATACCGGCGGCGCCGTTCACGAGCAGGTTGGGCACCTTGGACGGAAGCACCAGCGGCATCATCCTGGAGTCGTCGTAGTTCGGTCCGAAATCGACGGTTTCTTTTTCGATGTCGGCAAGCATCTCCTCGGCAAACGCCGTCATGCGGACTTCTGTGTACCGCTCCGCCGCGGGCGGATCCCCGTCGACTGATCCGAAGTTCCCCTGACCGTCGACCAGGGGATATCGCAGCGAAAAATCCTGAGCCATCCGGACGATGGTTTCGTAGATCGCCGCAGTCCCGTGCGGATGGTAGTTACCATTCACGTCTCCGGTCACTTTGGCGGACTTCCGGTACGGCCGCGTGTGTGTGAGGCTCAGGTCGTTCATGGCCGCAAGCACTCGGCGGTGGACCGGTTTGAGCCCGTCGCGCACGTCCGGAAGCGCCCGCGAGATGATCACGCTCATCGAATAGTCGAGATACGACGCGCGCATCTCTTCTTCGATGTGCACCGGCACGATTCTTTCTCGATTCGAAACCATGTCGACTCCTCTTGCGCCGGGTCGGGACCTTTTACCCCCGCACCGTCAAACGCGCCCGCCTCGACCAGTCAATATCAGATATCCAGGTTCTTCACAGCCAGCGCGTTCACCTGGATGAACTCCCGTCGCGGCTCCACCTGGTCCCCCATCAGGATCGAGAACAGCCGATCCGCTTCGATCGCGTCTTGAATATCCACGCGCAGGATCGTGCGCGACTCCGGATCCATCGTCGTCTCCCAGAGCTGCTCCGGGTTCATCTCACCCAGACCCTTGTAGCGCTGGACGTAAACGCCGTCGCTCCCTCCCCAGTCCTGCAGGATCCTTTCGCGTTCCTGGTCGTTGTACCCATACACCTCGCGCTTGCCCTTTTTCAGACGGTAGAGCGGGGGTTGCGCGATGTACACAAAACCGGCGTCGATCAACTGGCGCATGTGCCGGAAGAAAAGCGTGAGCAGCAGCGTGCGAATATGCGCGCCGTCGATGTCGGCGTCGGTCATGATGATGATCCTGTGGTAACGTGCTTTGGTCACGTCAAACTCGTCCCCCACACCGCTTCCGACCGCGGTAATGATCGTTCTTATCTCTTCGTTCGAGAGCACCTTGTCCAGCCGCGATTTCTCCACGTTAAGGATCTTTCCCCTGAGCGGGAGGATCGCTTGAAAACTGCGGTTGCGGGCCTGCTTGGCGGAACCGCCGGCCGAGTCGCCCTCGACGAGATACAGTTCGCTTTCCTCGGGATTGTTGCTGGAACAGTCGGCGAGCTTACCGGGAAGCGCGGCAGATTCGAGGGCGGTCTTCCGGCGGGTGAGGTCGCGAGCTTTGCGGGCCGCTTCCCGGGCCTGCAATGCCGCCAGGCACTTCTCCACGGTCTGCTTCGCGACCGCCGGTCTCTCTTCGAGGTACTCCCTGAGACCGTCCCCGACGACCGCCTCCACCACCCCTTTTACTTCGCTGTTCCCGAGCTTGGTTTTAGTCTGACCCTCGAACTGAGGCTCCGCGAGTTTCACGCTGACCACGGCCGTGAGCCCTTCCCGGGTGTCTTCCCCACTCAGGGTCAAGTGCTCTTTCTTGAAAGCGTTGTCGTTCTGGACGTAATTGTTGAGCGTACGCGTGAGCGCAGCCCTGAACCCCACCAGATGCGTGCCCCCCTCCAGGGTGTTGATATTGTTCGCGAACGAAAATACGTTTTCGGCGTAGCCGTCCGTATATTGCAGCGACACCTCGACGTCGACACCGTCTTTCTCCGCGTGAATGTAGATCGGCTCCTCCATGATCGGCTTCTTGGCCTGATCCACGTACTTGACGAACGAAACGATGCCCCCCTCGTATTGGAACTCCTGCCGTTTGGCTTTATGCGGCCTCTGGTCTTCGAGCGAGATCTTGACTCCGCGGTTCAAGAAGGCTAGCTCACGAAGTCTCTGGGAAAGGGTCTCGAAGCTGAAATCGATGTCGCCGAAAATTTGGCCGTCCGCCAAGAACCTGACCCTGGTCCCCCTTCTGTTCGACTCACCGCGGGTTTGAAGGTCACAAACCGGTTCCCCTCGCTCGTAACGCTGGTAGTACTCACGCCCGTCCCGCCATATCTCTACCTCCAGAAACGTGGATAGCGCGTTCACCACCGAAACGCCGACGCCGTGCAAACCTCCGGAGACCTTGTACGCGTCGTGGTCAAACTTGCCGCCGGCATGGAGCGTCGTCATGACTACCTCGACCGCGGGCCGGTGTTGCGTCGGATGTATGTCCACAGGAATCCCGCGGCCGTCATCGGTGACCGTTACGGCGTTGTCCGGTTCGATGACGACACTGATCTCCGAACAGAACCCCCCCATGGCTTCATCCACGCTGTTGTCCACCACCTCGTAGATCAAGTGGTGCAACCCGTGGATATCGGAGCTTCCGATGTACATCGCCGGGCGCTTGCGTACCGCTTCGAGCCCTTTCAAGACCTGTATCTTTTGGGCTGTGTATTCCTGAGCCGAGTTATCTTTGCCCGTCATGTGGTGTCCCTCGAACTAAAGCGGATTTTCTTAATGGCCACGCCCGGAGCTCGGGCGCAGAGTTTGTTTATCAGCGCTTTCTCGACGAAATGCAGTTCTTGCATCCAGGCGCCGTGATCTACGTACACGTACAGGACCCCGCGAGCAAACCGGGTAGCCTTCGTCCTCGAAGCGAGCTCCTCTCCGGCAACCGCGGGCCAGAGTTCGAGAATCTGTTGTTCTTTGAAGCGCTGCTCGAGACCTAACTTGTTGAGAAGCGACGGAAGTAGCTCCCCCACCCTCGTGATTTTTCGGCCTGTCATTACCATGTACAAAGATACGCTTTTGGGTTCGTTTTTTAAACCGGTTTTTTGTGTTTTCTGTCCCGGCAAGGCTTTTATTTACAAATAGTTAGCACGAGCCGTCAGAACCCACTCATTGCCGGCAGAGAACGACTCCGTTCGACACCGTGAACGCCCGGATTTTCCCCGACGTCGCCCATTCGATGGGAATCGGCGAGGTTATGAGCACTTGCCGCCCATCCTCGAGGGCGCCGTGCAGTCTCCCGGAGATCTCCCGGTCGAACTCGCTGAAAACGTCGTCGAGCAGGAGCACACAGGGCTCGGACAACTCCCTCTCGAGGTACGAGAGTTCGGCCAACTTGAGCAGAACGGCAACCAGACGGCGCTGCCCTTGCGATCCGAAGCGACGAACGTCCGCTTCCCCGATGCGCACCAGCAGATCGTCGCGGTGCGGTCCTGCGAGGGTGATTCCTCTTCTCATTTCCGCGCTTTCCAGCGCGTTCAGTTTCGCGTGGAAAACTTCCCGCATTGGTTCCCCTTCGGTCTCCCCACCATCTCGCGCCACAAGCCCGGCTTCTTGCAAGATCTCGCTCTCGTATTCCAAGGAAAACTCACCCCGGAGGCCGACTTCCACCGCCCGGGCTTGCATGTGTTCCGAGACCGCGCCCGCCAGCGCCCTCCGCGCCAGAGTGAGCGCACACCCTTTGTTCACCAGCTCCGTGTTCCAGACCACGAGCTCGCGGCTGCCGGCGTGGGCTTTGAGAGCCGCCCCTCGCTGGACGAGCACCCGCCGGTACTCCCTCACCAGTTCCAAGTAGACCCGGCTGGTCATACTTCCGACCATGTCCAAGAACCGGCGTCGCTCCGCGGGCTGGCCGGACACGAGCCGCAGGTCCTCCGGGCCAAACAGGACCACGGGAAACCGTCCCACCAGTTCCGACAAACGGACCAGATCGCAGCCGGAGATCCGCGGTTTCTTTGAACCATCCCGTTCGATGGACAGCGCAAAGGTCTCCCGATGATTGTCACGGAAGGTGCAGGATGCTTCCGCCCGGCAGAACCCTTCGCCGAAGCGAATCATTTCCGTCTCACGACCAGCGCGGAAAGACCGTCCGAATTTGAAAAGGTAGATCGCCTCGAGCAGGTTGGTTTTCCACTGGCCGTTGTCCCCCACAAAAAGGTTGACCCCCTCGGCCAGGGATACGCTTGCATCCGCGAGGTTGCGGAAGTGCATGGTTGCAACCGTGTCGATGCGCACGGCCGTCCCGCGCTCTCGCTAGTCCGTCAGCCGCAGCGGCATGAGCAGGCACTGGTGCCGCAGCTTGCTTTCGGAGCCTTCCGGGATCATCATGCCGGCGTTGTCGTTCCGATCGAGAAGGAAGGCGACACTTCCACTATCCATCGTCCGCAGTATGTCCAGCAGGTACCGCGCGTTGTAGCCGATTTCCATCTGCCCGTCTCCGAAACTGCACGGGACTTCCTCCGCCGCTTCACCGACATCCGGTGTGCTGACGCTGATCGTGAGCTTCTCTTTCGCGACGACGAGCTTGACCTGGTGTGTGATCACGCTCGAGAGGATCGAAACCCGCCGGCATGCGTCAGCCAATTCCTCCCGGTTCACCACCAGCCGTTTGGTGTTCTTCCTGGGGATGACCTGGTTGTAATCGGGAAAAGGTCCTTCGAGCAATCTCGAATAGATGATGTGTTCCCCAAAGTCGAAGGTGATGTGGTTTTCGGCTACCGCGACGGCGGTTTCCTCGCTCCCGGCGGAAAGCGAGCGCAGGATGTTCAACGATTTCGGGGACACGACGAATTCCGTGTTTGCGACCCCGGCCACCGCGCCTTCCAGCTCGACTTTCGCCAGGCGGTGGCCGTCGGTTGCCACCATGCCTAGATTCCCGTCTTTCAATTCCCATAGCACGCCGCAAAGCGACGGCCGCGTTAGATCGCTCGAAACGGCGTAGGCAGTCTTGTTGACCATCTCCTCCATCACCGCTGTCGCCAACGAAAAGCTCGCCACGGGTTTTTGTTCCGGAAGCTTTGGGAACTCCTCCGCCGGTTTTCCCATCACTTTGAACCGGCTTTTCCTGCATTTGATCGCGATCTTCTCCCCCTCGACCTCGATCTCGACCTTTTCTTCCGGCAGCGAGCGGACGATTTCGAAAAATTTCTTCCCGGGCACCGCTACGCTACCCCCGCCTTGCGTTTCCGCTTCAACCGTCGTCGTCAAAGAAACGTCCAGATCATTGGCAGTGAGACTCAATCTTCCCTCTCCGCGGCTTTCCATGAGGAACGTCGAGAGAATGGGAAGTGAGGTCTTGGTGGGAACCACTGCCGCTATGCCCTGTATGCTCCGCAGGAGTTGTTTTTGATCGATAATGATGTTCACTCCCGTACCTCCACTCCAAAATTTCCGGCCATGGACACATCAACTCGATTGAGCCACCAGACTATAAATCAACACTGTCCTTCCGTTCAATAGGCACGCCAGGTTCTCTTCTACTATTTTTATAATTACATAGTAGAAGTAGGACCTGTTGATATGTAGACAACGCCAGCTAGGAGTTGCGGCTGCACGTGCTTGCGGGGCAAACCGGCGGTGGAAAGAAAGTGGATACTCCAGGGAAAACCGTCCCGCGAGGTAGCGATAAGAGGTTTTTGACAATTCATCCACACGGGTTTTCAACGATTCGTGGAATACTTTTCCGGCCGTAATCAGGGCGAACGCGCGTCCGCCGACGGTTTCGATTACGACAACAAGTCCTTCTTGAGCTGGTTGACAGTGGTCTTCAACGCCACATCACGCTCGATCAAATCCGTGATCTTGGAACATGCGTGTATCACGGTCGTGTGATCGCGTCCGCCAAAACGCTGTCCGATCTGTGTGAGCGAGCAACGTGTGAGATCTCGAGCCAGGAAAATGGCGACCTGCCTGGCGAACGCGAGGCGCGCGGTGCGTGTTTTGGAGCGCATCGAATCGAAGGGTACGCCGAAGTGTTGGGCAACGACCTTCTGTATGGTCGTGATCTTTACCTGAGTGGGTTTCGCTTTCACGAAATCCTTGAGCACTTCGTTGGCGATATCGAGAGAAATATCCTTCTTGTTCACGCTGGCGTGCACCAGAAGCCTCACCAGGCTCCCCTCGAGTTCCCGGATGTTGTTCTTGACGCTCTCAGCAATGAAATCCAGCACGTCATCCGGGATTGTCACCTTCTCGTGCTCGAGCTTCTTCCTGAGAATCGCGAGACGCGTCTCGTAGTCGGGCGGCTGGATATCGGTGATGAGACCCCATTCGAAACGGGAAACCAGGCGATCCTCGAGCATGGGGATTTCTTTCGGCGGGCAGTCGCTCGTGACTACGATTTGCTTTTCCGCTCCATAAAGAGCGTTGAAGGTGTGGAAAAACTCCTCCTGCGTGCTTTCTTTACCGGCCAGGAACTGGATGTCGTCGATGAGCAGCAAATCGACGTTGCGGTACTTGAACCGGAAGTCCTGGCTCTTTCCCTCTCGGATCGCAGTGATCAACTCGTTCATGAACAGCTCGGCGGAGCTGTAGTGAACCCGCACAGCTTTCCCATTGGCGAGGACAACGTGGCCGATGGCCTGCATGAGATGTGTCTTGCCGAGGCCTACGCCGCCATAGATGAAGAGGGGATTGTACGCCCTGGCCGGCTTCTCGGAGACGGCTTGACAGGCCGCAAACGTCATCCTGCTGTTGTTCCCAACCACGAATTGCTCGAAGACGAACTTGGGATTGAGACGCTCTCCCTCGTAAAGCGTTTTCCTGGGAGGCCGCGGCGAAAACGTGACGGCCGCATGCGACCGTTGCGCCATCATTTCGTCACGAGTCTCGTTGGTGCACACGAATTCAACCTTCGGCTCGGCGCCCAACACGTTGTGGAACCCGTACGTGATCTTGTCCCCGTGATGCTCGGTGACCCATTCCAGGAAGAACCTGGTCGGGCAATCCAATACGACGCGCTCGCGGTCGAGAGAGCGCAACCGCAGCGGTGCAAACCAGGTCTCGAGCGTTTGGGGGGACACCAGCGTGCTCGCGACCGACAAGAAATTCGACCAGACCTCGGCGTGATCCGTCCCGCCATCCTGGGAGTAAGTTGACATCGGCATAGCCCTTTCCCCTCGTCAAATGGGGCCCGCAACGTCCGTCTTCGACGTGCTCCCCTTGCCGTTATCCTTGGGAAACCGCTCGAAACTCAATAATCTGAGCTGTATTCCTCGCGGCGCCTCTGTCGGCGCACAGTTATCCACATGTGTGGATAATCCATGAATCAGCTGTTAATGAACAACTTGCGAAGACGAAGGGGCTAAGATAGGGACAGTTGTCCACAACAGGCTCCCACGATCCCGAAATTGTAAGGGAACAAAGTAAATAAGAAGAGCCAGCTGGCAAGGCGGGAGATTATCAAAACGTCCAGGCTGCATCAAGCGCAAAATCCAGTTGCCCACCGAAAGGAGGCAACCGACCGACCGGCAACATGTTACAGCGGACGAAACTGTGGATAACTCGCGCGCGTCGGCGAGCGACAATTGGCTTGACTTGAGCGGTGCGTTCCGATACATTCATCGTTTGTCTCGATACCCGAGCGGTATTATCGATTCACGGCCCTCATATACGGTCGAAAGTCCCGGCGCTTTGGCGGCCGGGGGTAAATAAGGCTAACATATAGAAATAAAGGCAATTGCGTCAATGAAACGGACTTTTCAGCCCAGAAACATCAAACGCAAACGCGACCACGGTTTTCGCAAGCGAATGAACGCCCGAGGCGGCCGGCTCGTGTTGAAACGACGCCGCGCCAAGGGTCGCAAACGCTTGGCGGTTTGACGCGGCATGGTGGTTTCACGCGACTTGCTGGTTTGACGCGAACCCGCCGTGCGCCGCATGAAGCCGCCGTTCGCGGAGAGAACGCCGGGTGGTGTTGCCGCTTCCGGTCCGCGCCGACTGATGAAACTAACGAAGAGCTGGCAGTTTCATGAGGTCTACGACGGGGGGGAGAGGGTCGTTTGCGATTACGCGGTGGTGTTTTACCGTCAGCGGTCGGAAGGGGAAGCGGGGCCGTGCTTCGGCGTCGTGGCGAGCCGCCGTGTGGGTGGGGCGGTGGCCCGGAACCGTGCGAAACGTTTGCTGCGGGAGACTGCGCGGGCTTTCGCGGGGCGCATTCGTAGCCCGGCGATGTGGGTTGTCCTGGTTGCGAGGCCGGCGATCAACGGGCGGAGCTCGCGGGAAGTCGCC
>JBGSIK010000160.1:0-4600 GCA_041742575.1 Candidatus Krumholzibacteriia bacterium | reverse complement strand
CTGGACCCGATTGACGGCACCAAGGGATTTCTGCGTAATGACCAGTACGCGATTGCCCTGGCCCTGGTAGAAGATGGGCAGGTAAAAGTGGCTGCCCTGGCCTGCCCGGCGCTGCCGCTTAACCTGGCTGAGCCGGATACGGCCACAGGCGTTTTGTTTAGCGGGGTGTTGGGCCGGGGGGCAATGATGGTGGCGCTCGATAGCGGAACTGCGGTGCCCATCCGGGTGACGGGCCAGGCGGATGAGGCCGGGTTAAGGTTTGCCGAAAGTGTGGAGGCGGACCACGCCAATTTTTCATTACAGCAGGCTATTGCCAAAGCAGCCGGCATCACCCGGCCGTCGCTGCGGCTGGACAGCCAGGCCAAGTACGGCCTGGTAGCCCGGGGCGATGCTGCGCTTTACCTGCGCCTGCCATCGGCTAAACATCCTGATTACCGGGAGAAAATCTGGGATCACGCGGCCGGCTACCTGGTTATTACCGAAGCCGGGGGCCGCGTGACCGACTTCTTCGGGGACCGTCAGTATCTGGAGGAGGGCCATATTGTCGCCTCCAACGGGGAGTTCCACGACTGGATGCTCGAGGTGCTGGCCGGCATCTTCAAAAAGGGAACAAACTACACGTTGCGCGATTGACCGACCCGGAGGGAATTGCGGCCCGGACTGTTTTTTCGTACCTTTCAGGAACCTCCGGCGCGGTGGGCGCGTAATATTGACATCTTCCCCGTCCGCAAACTAGGGCGGAGTGGGCCTCCACTCAGTCTATCCTCCGGCCGCGGCGCCCGGAGTCGGCGCGCGCACGGAGGGTAGTAAAGTCCCTGCCGGTTTTTTGGGCAAGTGGGCGTCTATGTAACGATGACTGCGGGGTCGGTGCCGTGGACCGTCTGGGCCGTCCTCATAGGAAAAGGTAACTTCAATCATGAAAAGTAAATACGATTCGTCCCCGCTCGCGTGTCGAAAAAACGACACCGACGCGGGAACCTCGCCGGCGTTCCGACCGGCGACCGGAAGTCGGAAGCTGGTCGTTGGATTGGCCTCCCTGGTTTGGGCGGCATGGCTCCTCGCCGCCTCGGGTTGCGGAAATTCCGACGGTCAGCAGAACGCTCAGGCCCAAGCGCCCGCGCGGGGACCGGCCAATGGCGGCGCCGCTCCCGCGCAACCGGCGATTCCGGTCGCTGTGGAGAAAGCCAAGACCGGGGCCATCTCCAGCTACTACACCGCGACGGCCACACTCGCGGCTGAGAACGAAGCCGAAGTCCTGGCCCGCGTCTCCGGTGTCGTGAAGGCGCTCGGCTGCGAGGAGGGGGACATTGTGGATACGGGTGCCGTGCTGCTCACGATCGATAACGATGAATATCAGTACCGGCTCTCCCAGGCCGAGGCGCTCACCGCGAACCTGCGGTCCCGTTTCGCCCGTCTCGAAGAGATGCAGAAGCGCGAGCTGGTCTCGGCCGAGGAATACGAGGGGCTGAAGAACGATCTCAAGTCGGCCGAGGCGGCCGAAGGTCTGGCGCGGCTCACTCTCTCGTACACGCAGGTGACGGCCCCGTTCAGGGGCCGTGTGGTGAACCGCCTCGTGGATGTCGGCCAGAACGTGAACGTCGGCACGCAGCTCTTCTTGCTGTCGGACTTCGAACCGTTGCTTGCCCGCGTGCACGTTCCCGCCAAGGAGTTCAAGAAGATCCGACCGGAGCAGCCGGTCGTTCTGATACTGGAAAGCGGGGATTACCGCCTGACGGGGCGGATCAAGCTCGTGAGCCCCGTGATCGATCCCACCAGCGGTACCATCAAGGTCACGGTCGAGATCCCGAAGTGCCCCGAGGGTGTGCGGCCGGGGGATTTTGCCGAGGTGCGTATCGTCACCGAGCGGCGCACCGGGAGCACGCTCGTTCCCGCGATAGCGCTCGTCACCGATCGCGGCGAGCAGGTCGTTTATGTCGCCGCGGACTCCACCGCCGAACGGCGCGTGGTGGAGGTCGGCTTCCAGGATGACCAGAACGTGGAGATCGTGAATGGTGTGGCACCGGAAGAAAATATCATCGTCAAAGGCCAACGCTCGCTCAAGCACGGCTCCCTCATAAAAATCCTCGAGGGCGGCGAGCGCGCCGCCGATTCTCTGCAGGCCGCTCGGGAAGGCTCCTGATGCGCGCGTTCATCGCACTCGCTGTCCGCCGCCGCGTGACCGTCGTGATGGCGTCTTTGGCGGTGGTGGCATTCGGGCTCGTGGGGTACAACCGTCTCCCGCTCGAGCTCTTCCCGGATATCGCCTACCCTTCGATCACCGTACAGACCGATTTCCCGGACACCGCTCCCCAGGAAGTGGAGAATCTCGTCACGCGTCCCGTCGAGGAATCGGTGGGCGTTCTGCGCGGCCTGCAGACGATCCACTCGGTTTCGCGCTCGGGCGTTTCGGAAGTCACGCTGGAGTTCGCCTGGGATACCGACATGGATCTCATGTCCATGGAAGTGCGGGACAGGCTGGACCGGCTGGTGCTTCCGGAAGAGGCCGAGGACCCCATCGTTCTTCGATTCGACCCCTCGCTCGATCCCGTGATGCGACTGGCGCTGTCGGGACCGGCCGACCTCCGTGAGGTGCGCAGGCTGGCGGACAAGAAGGTCAAACAGGACTTCGAGACCATCAAGGGAGTGGCGGCCGCACAGATCAAGGGCGGGCTCGAGGACGAGATCCAGATCGAGGTCGATCAGGAACGGCTGGCGGCACTGGGCATCCCCCTCGACCGCATCCGGCAGGTGGTCGGCGTGTCCAACGTGAACCTCCCGGGCGGTGCCTTGCGCGGCGAGGACAACCAGTATCTCATACGAACTACGAACGAATTCGACGACATCGAGGAGATCGCCGGACTCATCGTGTGGCAGCAGGCGGATGCGGCCGTGCGCCTCCGTGACGTGGCCGTGGTTCAGCGGGGGACGAAGGAGCGGGAAGAGATCACGCGTGTGGGCGGCGAGGAGTGCGTGGAGGTCGCGATCTACAAGGAGGGCGACGCCAACACCGTCACCGCCAGCAAGCTCGTGCGCGAGAAGATCGCGGAATGGGAGAAGAAACTGCCGGCCGGCTACAAACTCACGGTGCTCTTCGACCAGTCGCATTTCATCGAACAATCCCTGAATGAAGTCCGCAGCTCGGCGATCCTCGGCGGTATCCTGGCCATCATCGTTTTGTTTCTGTTCCTGCGCGAAGTGAAGAGCACGCTCATCATCGCCACGTCGATCCCGCTCTCGGTGATCGCTACCTTCATGTTGATGTACCGCTTGGACATCTCGCTCAACATCATGTCGCTGGGCGGGCTCACGCTGGGAATCGGCATGCTCGTCGACAACTCCATCGTGGTTCTGGAGGCGATATACCGCAAGAAGCAGGTGGGCTTGCCGCTGGCCCGGGCGGCGGTCGTGGGGGCATCGGAAGTGGGGGCGGCCGTGACGGCGTCCACGCTCACCACCGTCGCCGTGTTTGTTCCCATCGTGTTCGTGGAGGGAATCGCCGGCCAGCTCTTCAAGGATCAGGCCCTCACGGTTACGATCAGCCTCCTGGCCTCGCTCCTGGTCGCGATCACGTTGATCCCGATGCTGAGCGCGCTGGGAGGAAAACTCGAACCGCATGACGGGCCGGCGGGAGAAGACACCTCGAGGGCGGAGGCACACGGGGGCGACGACATCGACCTCGTCGCCGAAGATTCCTCATCGGTGTTCACCCTGGGCGCTTTCTCGCGAGCCTATGACCGTTTCGTCCGCGGTGCCATCCGCAGACGCTGGCTGACGTTGGGGGTCACGGTGGTTCTGCTGTTCGCATCGATCGCGGCGGTACGCTTCCTGGGCACCGAGCTCATTCCCCAGCTCTCCGAGGGCGAGTTTTACTTCGAATTGAACATGCCGGAGGGCACCTCTCTCTTCGCGAGCGACCGCGTGATGAAACGCATCGAGGAAGCCGCGTCGCGCGAAGCCGGCGTCGACCATTACTACTCCACGGTGGGAAGCCGGTTGGTGGCGGGCGGGGCTTCGCTCAACACGCGCGGCGAACACCTGGGGCAGCTGAACGTCTCCATGAAGGACCGCGCGGACGCGAGGGGCGAAGCAGAAACGATCCAGCGCGTGCGCCAGAGCTTTGTCGGTATCCCCGATCTCGAAGTCAAATTCGGGCGGCCCTCGTACTTCAGTCTCAAAACCCCGGTGGAAGTGGTGCTGTACGGCGAGAATCTGGAAGCGCTCCGCGACTATTCGCTCGAGGTGACCAACCAGCTCTCTCTCGTGCCGGGGCTCGCGGACGTACGCTCCTCGCTCGAGGCGGGAAACCCCGAGCTCCAGGTGGTCTTCAACCGGGACAAGTTGGCGAGCCTTGGGCTCGACATGGGCGTGCTTTCGGAAACGCTCCGCGATCGCGTTCAAGGGGTGGTCCCGACCCGGTTCAAGGAAGAGGACCGCCAGATCGACATTCGTATTCGCAACGTGGCAGCGAACCGCTCCACGGCCGCCGACATTCGGAACCTCGTGCTGCCCGGCCCTGGCGGGCAGCCCATCCGGCTGCTCTCGGTCGCGGACGTTCGCGCCGATCGCGGTCCGGCCGAGATCCACCGGCTACAGCAGCAGC
>JBGSIK010000159.1:0-15841 GCA_041742575.1 Candidatus Krumholzibacteriia bacterium | reverse complement strand
AGGCCCACGCGATCTACGGGATACGTGGTCCGGAGTTTTGGATCGCGGGATCCGCCGGCTACGGCTGGGGCGGTCGCTCGACGATCGAAGGCGTGCCCAAGAGTCGGATCGAGAACGTCCGGCTTTCGGGCGTCCTTCGGCTGCCGCTGGCGCGCGGGCACGGATTGAAGCTCGTGTACATCAACGGACTCAAAACCGCCCTGGGGGCGGATTTCGACACGTTTCAGCTGAGCTATCAATATGCGTGGGGCGGGAAGCCGGGAGGTCCCACGAAGTAAGATTGCGTCCCAAGCTGTTGTGGTACAATCCTTGACGCCAACCGGGGGGATTGTGGACTGGAGCCCGTTTCGATCGAAGGAGAAGTCGATGAGTGCGAGACCGGCACGTATTCTCTTCGTCGGATGCCATGCTCTCTGTCTCGTGCTGTGCCTTGGCGCAGGTGCGGCGGCCCAGTCTCGACTGGGCGTCACGGCCGGGTTGAACTGGTCGGGCCTTGGGGGCGACGCGCCGGTGGACGCCGAGTACAGGCGCTATCTCGGCCTGAACGCGGGGATCGTTGGTGACATCGGGCTCACCGAAGACGTCGCGCTGAGCCTTCAGCCGATGTACGTCCGGCGGGGCGCGGACATCTACTTCGACGTGGGGGAAAAGGAGCCTACGGACAGTCTCGAACTGCGTCTCGATTACATAGACTGCCTCGTGATGGTCAAGATCTTCGCGGATAACGGGTTCAGTTATTTTACTACCGGCTTGGGACTTGGATTTTTGACACAGGCGACGCTCAAGAATATCCGGGCAGGAGAGGAAGATGTGGGGAGTCTCTTTCGAGATGTAGACGTCTCCGTCGCCTTCGGAGTGGGGTTTATGGTCCCGGCAAAGAATACTCTGCTGACATTCGAGCTGAGATATCAGCAGTGCCTGGTCAATATGTTCGATTCCGATGCCGACCCATCGGTCGAGGCATTCGCCCCACGATTGCGGTCGAGCGGCTTACAGTTGTTGGCTGCTGTGCTCTTCCCGGGGCGCGACTAAAGGAGTGCGGACGAACCCGGACGCGCGGCTCCAGGTCGTCGATCATACAACCGACCGATTCGGCCGAGGAAACAGGAGGTCACTATGTTCGCCCACGATGCGGGAACAACGAGCCGGACGACGAAGGACTCGCGGTCACGCCGCGTTGGCGTTCTTCTGGTGCTGATGTTGTCCGTGCTGCCGCTCTCAGCGATCCACGCCCAGCAGACGCCTCCATCTGCCGGTGAGGCGGAAGTGCGGGTATTGACGCCGCGGATGCCCGCTCCGATGCTGGCCGATCACCGCTTCACCACAACCGCCGTGGTCCAGGGGCCGTTTATCTCCACCTGTTTCCGTAATACGCTCGCTGTTGGAGCAGCGCCCGGATCTTCGGTCCCTCTCACCGTCATTGATGGAAAGGAAGTCATCTTCGAAACCGGCGACATCTTGTTTTCCACGCTCCAGCTCGAATATCAGCAGGCTGTGAAGGAGTGGATGGGGTTCTGGGTGAACTTCGGATTGGCGGGGAGGCTCGGAACGGAAACGGCATCGCTCCTCTCTCAGGGCGTGACGGTGACTTCGGGCCTCCGTCTGGGTTGGCTTCTAAGGCTCATGCAAGCGGACAACATGGTGCTCTCGGGGACGGCACAGGTTATCAATGCCGGGTACACCGCGGTCGATCTGGTCGGGTTCGTCGATGGGATCATCGACGACGGCCTCACCGAGGACGACAAGTTGGTGTACAGCTCGTCGCTTATGATAGCCACCACCGGGTTGTCCTACGCATGGGCGATCAACCGGACGACCGGTTTGACCGCCTCAACCGCCGTCGGCTACGGCGAGTCGGCGGACCGGCTGGCGGGCAACGATTGGTACTTCGACCTCGGCGCGGCCGTGGATTTCGATCTGCGCCGCGAGATTCCGGTTCCGATCGGCGCGGCCGTCGGGATCCGCTCGAGTTCCATTCCGGAATCCGATCAGAACCTCGGGAACAGCGCGACGACCGCTGCCGTTCGTGTCGATTACATCGGCAGGTATGATTTGAACCTCGGACTCGAGGTGTCGTCGCAGTGGCAAGATATCCGGGGGGCCGAGAAATCGTTGCGGTACACGACCGCGACAATGGATTTTCGCTACTATTTCTGAGGGGGGGCGGGTGTTCTTCGTGCCGCCCCGAGCCCTCTCCCAGTACCTGGTAATTTTTCTGTGCGGAACCTAGTAATCCTACGAGTTCACAGCCGGCCGTCATGGGGTTAAGTTCGAGTCCGTGGTATTTTGCCGATAGCTAGCCGGACGTTGCTGCTCCCTGCGAAGGACAACTGCCGGATGGGGGTTGCGCGCCGCGCATCTTTTCAGTTAATATCCACAACTTGGCACTAAAAGAGGAGGATCTACGCATGAAGTACGTTTCTATGCTCGCTGTTCTTTTGATCGCGTCCCTGGCGCTGCCGCTCGCGGCGCAGCAGGAGAAGCCGGCGGACAACATGGACATCGTCCGTGAGGCGCTGCGCGCCGAGAAGAAAGTTCTCGTGGCCGAGAACATGCAGTTGACTGAATCCGAAGCCGCGGCGTTCTGGCCGGTCTACGAGGAATACCAGACCGAGATGAAGGCGATCGGCGATCGTATGGTTAAGCTCGTCGAGGCCTATGCCGCCGCCTACAAAGCCATGAACGACGAAACGGCCGCAAACCTGGTCAAGGAGCTTCTGAGCATCCAGAGCGACCGGGCCAAGCTCGCGGAGAAGTACCTGCCGAAATTCCAGAAGGTGCTTCCGATTGCAAAAGTTGCCCGCTACTACCAGATCGAGAACAAGATCCGCGCCGTCGTCGATTACGACGTCGCCTCGCAGATTCCCCTCGTGAAGTAGTCACTGGCGCTGTAGCGTGGGGTCCGCCGGGGTGCCGGGCGTCCCGGCCGCGGCGGACCCCAATGTCCGTGTCTTCGCGATACTTCTTTCACGGGCTTTCCGGCTCTCGAAACGCCGTTTCGCTAGAACACCGCCTTCTTGGCCGCGCCGAAGGCGCTTCCGGCGAGACCCTCGACATCGATTAGGGGAGGCACGGGAATGCCGGCGCCCAGATTCCGGTGCGACTGCGACCAAACCATCATCGCATGCCGCGCGAGCTTTACCCTCTCGTCCACGTTGATCCGCCAAGCCTCGAGTTCATCCCGCATGGCATTGTACTTGGCCATGTCGTCGTCGAGTTGGTGGATCATGCGATCGACCTTGTCCAATCGGTCGATAAGATATCCTTCCGCGGCGTCCATCGACTTCGCCGTCGCTTTGTCCGGCGATGGAATGAACTCCCTCACCGAAGGATCTTCCTCGAGAAGCGCTTTCAGTGCGGCGGGATCTCCCATCCGCGACTGGTAGAAAAGGTTTGCCGCACGCATCGAACGCGACTGGATCGTTTTCAAGTTCGAGTAGTTGGCCCGGGTTTCGGCGACAGTGGCTTCGATCTCGTGATCAAGCGCCGCGATTGTGGTCGGGATGGCATCCTGTTGGAACTCGTCCAGCTGCTCCATGATGGCCACGACAACCGCATTGACCATCGGCCCCGCCGCGGCGATCCCATCGAGATAAGTAGTGGCGGCGCGCATGTTCTGGAACACGGTCTGAGCCGCGGCATCATCGAATCCAAATTCACCGGACGACCGCTTGGCTCTTGCCTTTTCCAGTACTTCGGAGAGATACCGCGCCAGATGTTCGTTTTTCTCTTTGTCGGACAGTTTAGAGTTGTTAATCGCCACCACCTGATTGGAGTAATAGACCACGCCTCGAAGCGCGGTGATGAGGGGCACGGCGCGCACACGGAGATCCTCGGCCTCCTTCACGGATAGGTACGGTCTGAGATGTTTGAATTCGAACGGCCGGCTCACCTGCGAGGCCTCGGCGAACAGGACGCCCGTGTTTTCCGAAAACGGCGCCATGTCCATCTGTTTCGACGCCTTGAATGCGGAACACCCACAGAGCGCCGTCATTCCGACGAGCGCCAGGAGAAGGGCTGACAAGTAGGATCGTCCAGAGTTCATGATATTGAACCTCCGCAGGTCAACGTTAGGTACGCCGAATCCGGCAGTTGCGGTGAACGTCGGGGCCCCCTTCCGCCGCACGGCAGGGCCGTTCGCGGTCCACCTGCCGGGAATGCGGTGGCAATCGTACCATCCGCCCGACGCCTTGTCTGTTCCGATTTCCGGCCCCGCCGCCTCGAGAAGAACGTCTCCGCGGCGGCGGGCGCCGGCCAATGACGGCCGGCCTGTGGAAACGCCGCTTTTCCCCGGCGGCGAAACTGGACCTTCTGGGCGGCGTGCCACCGTTGTATACTCTGGACGCAGACTCCGGCGCTGGAATCGCCGCTGAGGCCCGTTGCGGGGAGGCAGCGTGAGTCACAGCAAAACTCAGAAACGGCAACTTGAAACAGAGCACATCCCGATCCACCCCATCTTCGAAGGGAGAGCGGCTGTGGGAGAGATACTGATTGGACAAGGGGGGGAGCAGCCCGTCCACCTCTTGGCCGAGTACGGGAACCGGCATGGCCTGGTGGCCGGAGCGACCGGCACCGGCAAGACGGTCACCCTCATGGTGCTCGCGGAAGGCTTCTCGCGCCTGGGTGTGCCAGTGTTCATGGCGGACGTGAAGGGCGATGTCGCGGGGCTCGCGGTGGCGGGCACGCCCAACGAGAAGATCCAGAAACGAGTAGCTGAGATCGGCATCGACGGATACACCAACGAAGCGAGCCCTGCGGTTTTTTGGGACATATACGGCCGGACCGGACACCCGGTGCGCACCACGGTGAGCGAGATCGGTCCCATGTTGCTCGGCCGCATCTTCGAGCTCAACGATATCCAGGGCGGGGTGCTAGACATCGTTTTCAAGATGGCGGATGACCGGGGACTGCTGCTCCTCGATTTGGACGACCTGCGCGCCATGTTGGGCTTCGTGGCCGAGCACCACAAGGAGATTTCGACGGAGTACGGCCTCGTGAGCGCACAGTCTGTGGCGGCGATTCAGCGCGGGCTGTTGCGGTTGGAGCAGGAGGGAGGGGAAGCGTTTTTCGGCGAACCGGCGCTCGAGCTCGGTGATCTCATGCGCACCGACCTGAGCGGGCGCGGTGTGGTGAGCATTCTTGCTGCCGACCAGCTGATATTGAAACCACGCCTCTATTCGAGCTTTCTCCTGTGGCTGCTTTCCGAACTCTTCGAGAATCTCCCCGAGGTGGGCGACCTCGAAAAACCCAAACTGGTGTTCTTCTTCGACGAGGCCCACCTGCTCTTCGACGACGCGCCGTCGGCGCTCCGGCAGCGCGTCGAACAGGTGGTGCGCATCATTCGCTCCAAGGGAGTGGGCGTATACTTCTGCTCGCAGTTCCCGGACGACGTTCCGGACGAGATCCTGGGCCAGCTCGGAAACCGCATCCAGCATGCGCTTCGGGCCTACACCCCGCGCGACCTGAAGGCGGTGCGCACAGCGGCCGAGACCTTCGTCGCCAATCCCAAACTCGACGTGGCGGAGGTCATTTCCCAGCTCGCCGTCGGGGAGGCGCTGGTGTCCACGCTGCAGGAAAAAGGCGTGCCGATGCCGGTGGAGCGTACGCTGGTCTCCCCGCCGCGATGCCGTATGGGGGCCATCACCCCCGAGGAGCGCGCCGCGGTACGGACCCGGAGCCCGGTCGGCAGCCGCTATGACACGCCGGTCAATCGCGAGTCGGCATACGAGATGCTCACACGTAGGGCCCAGGCCACAGCGGGAGAGGCGCGGCCAGAAAAACGCGGAGAAAAGGGACAAGCGCCTGAGGAGCAGAAATCGGAATGGGGCAAAAAGATCGGCGAGTGGCTCTGGGGCACGAAGCGCCGTCAGGGAACCGTGGAAACGATGGCGAAGCAAGCGGCGCGCACGGCCGGCAGCCAGATCGGTCGTCAGATCATACGCGGCGTCCTGGGCGGCCTCATGGGTGGGTCAGGTCGCCGTTGATGTTCTCGCTTCAAAGGACAGGAGGACCATCATGAACGGCATAAGGATTTGCGTCGCGGTCATCCTCGGCGTCGCGCTCGCGGCGATCGCAGCATGCAGCGACGACGAGGTCACGCGCCCGGGGGATCAACCGACACCGGTTGTGCCCGAGACATTCGAGATGCGCGTCGTGCGTACTAACTTGTTCGCCTTCGACCTCTACGGTCACCTCAGCGCTTCGCAGGGCAATCTCATCGTCTCGCCGCACAGCATCGCGACCGCCTTCGGCATGGTGTACGCGGGCGCGCGGGGCGAGACCGAGAAGGAGATCGCGCGAACGTTGCATTTCAACTATCCGCCCGCGCACTTTCATTCCGTTCTGAAGCAGTTGAACGATCTGCTGGAGAGCAGGGGAGGTTCCGCGGGCCCGGACGCCTTCCGGCTCCACATCGCCAATTCGGCATGGGGCCAGGAGGACCTGTACTTTCTGCCGTCCTATCTGGACACGATTTCCACGTGTTATGGGGGCATGCGCTATCTGGACTTCCAGAACCAACCCGAAGCCGCGCGCGACACCATAAATGAATGGGTGGAAGACGAGACGGAAGGTCTCGTGCAAGATCTTATTTTGCCCGGCAAGATCACGCCGGAGACCATGCTGGTGCTCGCCAACGCGATTTATTTCAGGGCGAGTTGGCTGCACCAATTCGATCCCGATTACACGTGGACCATGAAATTCACAAAGCTGGATGGCTCCGAGGTCGACGTGTCCATGATGAACAACGAGGAAAATTTCCGCTACCATGACGCGGTTGGATACGAGGCGATCGCGCTGCCGTACGAGGGGGAGGACTGCTCGATGTTGTTGATCCTTCCCGACCAAGGCAACTACGAGAGCTTCGAGGCGGCGCTCACACCCGCAAAGGTTGACACGATTCTTGACGAACTCCAGACTGACTATGTGGTGGTGCATGTCCCGAGGTTCTCATTCGAGACGGAGTACGACCTGAGCACGACGTTGCAGGCGATGGGAATGCACACCGCCTTTGTCCAGGGGGCCAATTTCTCCGGCATCGACGGAACCGATGATGGCATTCCCTGGCTTGACTTTGTCGCACACAAGGCGTTCATTTCGGTCGACGAATACGGCACGCTGGCGGCAGCGGGAACGGCGGCGGGGCTCTCGCTCGGTGTCCATCCGGAGTTCTACGCCGCGCGGCCGTTCATTTTCGTGATCGTTGATGACGAAACGGGAACGATCCTGTTTCTCGGACGGGTCCTGGATCCGACCGCCCACTGAGCGGGTGTCGTCGGGGACTGGGAAGTAGGAGCGGACACGTGCTGGTTGCCATCACGCGTGACGTGAGTCCGAGTATCGAACGCTGCGAGATCACGCACGTGGTGCGCGCGCCGATCGATGTCGATGTGGCGCGCGCGCAGCATCGCGCTTACGAACGCCGCCTGGTCGATCTGGGTTGCGAGATTCACCGCCTGCCTGTGGAGCCGGACCTGCCGGATTCTGTTTTTGTCGAAGACGCTGCTATCGTGCTGGACGAGCTGGCGGTCATCACCCGCCCCGGAGCTGAATCGCGGAGGCCGGAGACACTCTCGGTCGCAAGAGCGCTGGAAGCCTATCGGAGCTTGCGCCACATCGAGCCACCGGGCACCCTCGACGGTGGTGATGTATTGCGTGTGGGACGGACGCTGTACGTTGGGCTATCGGGCAGGACCAACGAGGCGGGTATCGCGCAACTGCGCCGCTGCGTGACGTCGTACGGATATGCCGTCGAGACCGTACCGATCGAGAGGTGCCTCCATTTGAAATCCGCTGTAACTCAGGTCGGAGAGAACACGCTTCTCGTCAACCGGAACTGGGTGCGTGGGGAAGCATTCGTCGGAATGGAGCTAGTGGATGTCGCCCCGTCGGAGCCAATGGCTGCTAACGCGCTTCTGATCGGTGACATCGTGATATATCCGGAGGCTCACGTGGCGACGCGAAAACGGCTGGAGGAGCGCGGTATCGACGTGCGCGCCGTCGATGTTTCGGAGCTCGCCAAGGCCGAGGGCGGTGTGACCTGCTGCAGTTTGGTTTTTCGAGCATAGTGCCCGGGATCCGCCGGCCCGGCGACACTGAGAAGGGACCCTTCTTGCGATCCGATGCTTCCACGGTTGCACAGTATCTTGCCGAGTTGCCCGAAGATCGGAGATTAGTGATCGAGGCGGTTCGCAAAATGATCCTCGAACATCTCCCCAAGGGCTACGAGGAGGCCATGAACTGGGGGATGATCGCGTATCAAGTTCCCCTCGAAACCTGCCCGGACACATACAACGGCCAGCCCCTCATGTATGCGGCCCTGGCCGCGCAGAAGAACCATAATGCGGTCTATCTGACGGCGATATACATGGACGACAAAGCCCGTCGGGCGTTCGAGAAGGCCTATCGCGCGACGGGAAAGCGTTTGGACGTGGGGAAGTCGTGCGTTCGTTTCCGCAACCTGGAGGATCTCCCTCTGCAGGTGATCGGCGACGCGATTGCGTCGCTGCAAGTCAACGAGTTCGTGAACCGCGTCAAAAAGTCGGTTTCGCCCCGCAAATCGAAAGGTAAGTGAGCACGCAGAAATAAAGCGCGCGACATGCCTGCGGCCGCCCCGCTACGCAGCCGTGGCGGGACGGTGGGCGCGGCGGAGTCGTGCCTGGAATCGATCCATGTAGGTATAGAAAACGGGCGTGGCGAACAAGGTCAGGAACTGCGAGAACAGTAACCCGCCGACCACGGCCAATCCCAACGGCTGGCGGGACTCGGCGCCGGCGCCGAGCCCGAGCGCGATCGGCAGCGTGCCCATGAGAGCGGCCATCGTCGTCATCATAATGGGGCGGAAGCGGATGACGCACGCCTCGAAGATGGCGTCGGTGGCGTTCTTTCCCTCCGTGCGCTGGGCGTTGAGCGCGAAGTCGATCATGATGATCCCGTTCTTCTTCACAAGCCCGACAAGCATGATGATGCCGACGAACGCGTAGATACTGAGCTCCACGCGGAAAATGAGCAGCGTCACCAGTGCTCCGAAACCCGCGAATGGAAGCGCTGAGAGAATCGTGAGAGGGTGGATGAAGCTCTCGTAGAGAATGCCCAGCACGAGATAAATGACGAGAACGGCGAGAACGAGGAGCCACCCGAGTCCGACCATCGAGGCCTGGTATGCCTGGGCCGTGCCCTGGAAGCTGGTCGCGATCGTCGCCGGCAACACGCTCCCGGCCAGCGCATCCACCGCAGACACGGCGTTCCCCAGCGACACGCCGGGCGCGGTGTTGAACGACAGCGTGACCGCGGGCAACTGGCCGGCGTGATTGACCGAAAGGGGGCCGACGGCTTGCTCGATCGAGGCGACGGCGTTCAAGGGCACCAGCTCACCTGAGCGCGACGAGACGTACAGCGTCGATAGCGCACCCGGATCCTTCTGGTACGAGTTCTCCACTTCCATGATCACCTGGTAGGTGTTGTTGGGCGCATAGATGGTGGAAATCTGGCGCGAGCCGTATGCCGTATAAAGAGCGTTCTCGATCTGCTGCGGCGAGATGCCGAGGCTCGCCGCTTTGTCGCGGCCGATGGTCACATTCACCTGCGGGTTGGTGATCTGCATGTCCGTAGTGACGTCCTGCAGCTCGGGGAGTTTGTGCATCTCCTCCAGCAGAATCTCCGAGTAGCGATACAGCTCATCAGTATCGGCCGACTGCAGCGTGTACTGGTACTGCGTCTTCGACATCCGGCCGCCGATTCGTATCGGCGGCGGATTCTGCGGGAACGCCATGATGCCGGGAACCTGGGCGAACTTTCGCCGCAGCTCCTGGACGACCTCGTCGGCCGAGAGCTTCCGCTCCGAGCGGGGCTTGAGCCGGATCATGAGCTGGCCGGTATTGCTTCCGCTCGCGCCCCTGGAGCCGCAGCTCGACATGAACGCGGCCACATTCGGGTCCTGCGCGGCTATCGCGGCCAGGGCCTGCTGGTGCGCGACGAGGTCCTCGAAGGAAATACCCTGAGCGGCCTCGGTGGGCGCGAAGAGCTGTCCGGTATCCTCGCTGGGAAGGAATCCCTTCGGGATCATCCTGAAAAGGAAGAACGTGGCGATGAGCACGACGGCGAGGGAGAGCATAACCACGCGGCCGTGAGCAAGCGACCACCTGAGCCCGATCTGGTAATAGCGAAGCGCCTCGGCGAACACGTGCTCGAGCCAGTTGTACAGGCGGCCGTGGACACGGCCGGATTCGGGCCTGACGAAGCGGCTGGCCATCATCGGTGTGAGCGTCAGGGAAACGACACCGGATATGAGAATCGCCGCAGCGATAGTGACGCCGAATTCGCGGAAGAGCCGACCAATGATGCCGCCCATGACGAGCAGGGGAATGAACACGGCCGCGAGAGACAGGGTCATGGAGACGATGGTGAATCCGATCTCGCGCGATCCATCGAATGCCGCCTGCAGCGGCTTTTTGCCCATCTCCATGTGACGCACGATGTTCTCGAGCATGACGATGGCGTCGTCCACCACGAAGCCGAGCGAGAGTGTGAGCGCCATCAGGGACAAGTTGTTCAGGCTGAACCCCAGCAATTGCATCACGGTAAAGGTACCGACGATCGACATCGGGAGGGCGAGGCTCGGGATAACGGTTGCGGAAAGATTCCGCAAGAAGAGGTATATCACCAGCACCACGAGAAACAGCGTCAGCAACAAGGTCAGCTTTACGTCGTGGAGCGACTCTTGAATGGAAACGGACCGGTCGTAATGAACGCGAACGGTCACGGAAGGCGGAAGCATGGTCTGAAACGTCGGCAGCAATGACTTCACGGCTCCGGCCACGGCGACGGTGTTCGTTCCCGGCTGTCGCTGGATGGCGAGGATGATCGACCGTTCGTCCACGTACCAAGCCGCGACCTTGTTGTTCTCCACGTCGTCGACCACGCGGCCGAGCTCATCGAGGCGCACCGGCCGACCGGATCGATAGGCGACAATGATAGGCCGAAACTCCGCGGCCGAAGCGATCTGCCCGTTTGCCTCCACGGTGAACCGCCGGTAGCGCCCATCGAGAGCCCCGGTGGGGAGGTTCACATTCGCGTTGCTCACGGCGCTCGCCACTTCGTCGATGCCGATGCCCTGCGCGGCGAGCTTCCTGGGGTCGAGCTGGACGCGAACGGCGTACTTCTGCGACCCGTACACGTTCACCTGCGCCACGCCCTCGACCATCGATATTCGCTGGGCCATGAGGTTTTCCCCGTACTCGTTGAGGGCCGACAGCGCGAGCGTCGGCGAGGTGAGAGCGAGGAAGAGAATGGGTGAGTCGGCCGGGTTCACTTTGCGGAGAGTCGGCGGGCTCGGCATGCCCGTCGGCAGCTGGCGCTGCGCAACGGAAATCGCCGCCTGAACGTCCTGCGCCGCGGCGTCGAGGTCGCGGCTGAGCTCGAATTGCAGCGTGATCGCTGTTGCCCCCTGAGCGCTGGACGAGGTCATCGAGGATATGCCGGCGATGGTGGAGAACTGCTTCTCGAGTGGAGTGGCGACCGCGGAAGCCATCGTTTCCGGACTCGCGCCGGGGAGAGAAGCGGAAACGTTGATGGTGGGGAAATCCACGTTCGGGAGATCCGATACCGGGAGCCGGCGGTACCCGTAAATACCGAGGATGAGAATGGCCGACATGACGAGCGTCGTCATGATCGGCCGGCGAATGAAGAGCGCAGACAGGTTCATGACGAGCTCGCTCCGCTCGGCTCTCTCGTTTCTTCGCGCCCTTCGGGCCCTTTATCTCCCGAGAGCGCAGGCTTCTCCACGACGGCCGACCCCGGGCGGAGGCGCAGCTGGCCGTCGATCACGACTTTCTCCCCCGGCTGCACGCCGTTATCGATGACGGCGTCGTTGTCCAGACGGTAGGCGACCTTCACCGGGCGAAGTTCGACAGTGGCGTCTGCCTTCACCACGAAGACATAATCTCCCTGCTGCCCCGTGCCGATAGCCTGGGCGGGGACGACGACAGCATTCTCTATCTGCTTCAGCACCAGCACGACGTTCACGAACTCGCCCGGCCAGAGCATCGTGTCCCTGTTGGAGAACTCAGCTTTGAGGAGGATTGTTCCCGTCGCGCTGTTCACAGCGTTGTCGATGAAGGTGAGGCGACCCTGGTGCGCGCCCGGTGTTTCTTCGGGGGCGTGGGCGGTCACGGTGAGCGCCGAAGCCGCAGAGTGCTTGAGGATATCCGGCAGATATTTCTCGGGAACGGTGAAACGAACGAAAATGGGCTGGATCTGGTGGATCACCACCAGCGGATTGTCGCTGTTGGCTCGGACGACGTTACCTTCGTCTACCAGGCGGGCCCCCATCCTGCCGTCGATCGGGGCCGCGATCGAACAATAAGCCAAGTTCAACTTGGCGCTCTCCACTTCGGCCTCGTCCGAGCGGACAGTCGCTTTCATGGCCTCCAGCTGTGCCCGCATGTCGCCGTGCTGTTGCGCCGTGATGTAGTCCTTCTTGGCGAGCTCGTCGTAACGCTTGACGCTCTCCTCGAGGTTGCTCGCCGTGACCTGGTCGCGGGCGAGCTTCGCCTGGGCGGCATCGAGCGCGGCCTGGTAGGGCGCGGGATCGATGAGGAAAAGCGGTGTCCCTCTCCTGATGTTCTGGCCTTCCCTGAAGAAAACACGGTCAACCACGCCGCCGACCTGCGCCCGGATGGACACCGTGCGGAAGGCCTCGACGTTTCCGATCGATGGGATCTCGTACGGCACCGTTTTCTTGACCACCTCCGCGACGACCACCGGTGCGGGTGCTTGCCGTGCCGGCTTGTCGTTCCGCGAGCACCCCATGATAAGGCCGGCGCACAGAAGCCATGCGAATGCGCTCGTTGGTCGAAAACTCATCTTCCACTGTCCTTTTCCGGTTGCGACTGCGATTGTGCGCCGGGCAACGACTGCGATGTGCCGAGCCGCCCGGTCGCGTGCGCCAATAGCGACAAGGCGAGAAACCAGTCGGTGCGAGCCTGGAGATCCTGCGCGCGGGCATCTTCGAGCGCGGTCTGAGCAGTGAGAACCTCGAGTATCGATCCGACGCCGGCCCGGTATCGCCCCAGGGCGACGTTTTGCGATTCGGTCGCGCTCTCCAGAAACTCGCGCGTGGTGGTGAGGCGTTCGGAAGCCGTTTTGAGATCGTAGTAGCCAATCCACACGCCGAGCGCGACTCTGTTTTTCAGGATCTCGTACTGCTGCAAAGCGTAGTCCGCCCTCGACTGGGCCTCGAGGATGTCGTTTTGCTGCGAAAAGCCGGTGAACAACGGGACGTCCAGATAAATCCCGTAGGTATAGTTGTCGCTGTTATCGTCGGGACTGTCGTAGAACCGCCTGGACATGTTCCCGTCGAAAGCTATCGTCGGCCATCTCTCGGCCTTGATCGACTTGACGTGCGCGCGAGCCCCCAGTACGTCCGCGTGCGCGGCGGCGAGATCTGGCCGGAAGGTCTCCGCCTCGCGGATGAGTTCCTCCACGGTCTGCGATACCTCTTGCACGGGGAGATCGCTGGGTAGCACACCGACATCGTAATCCACCGTGGGCGAAAGTCCGATGGCCGTCGCCAGCGTGCCGCGAATGTTCTGGATCTGTCCCTCGATCTCCTGCAACTCCAGTTTTTTTTGTGAGTAATTGCTTTTGGCTTGTAAGACGTCTGCGATCGTGGCCAGACCGGCTTTGTGTCTGTCCTCGGCCGCATCGAGGCTTGCCTCCGCCTCTTTGATGGCGACAGTGTTGGCCTCGCGCACGCCCTTAGCGTGCAGATACTGGTAATACGCGCGCTCGACTACGAGAATGACGTCCTGGATCACGGCATTGTGGCTCCAGTTCGCCGCGTACATTGCCTGGCGGGCTTCCTCGATCCTTCCGCCGCGCTGGCCGAAGTCGAAAAGGAGGAAGTGGAGCGTGAGCGCGGCTTCGTAGCTCGTCCGGTCGAACGATAACTGCTGGGAAAAGGAGCTTTTGGTCGTGGAGTAGTTCGCGCTCCCGTCGATCTCGGGGAAGTACGCGCCCTGCTCGCTTCCGAGCCTGGCCGCGGACGCGCGCGCGGCCGCCCAGGTCGCCCGTGTATTCGGGTTGTTGCGGAGCGCCAGGTCCACGATGTCCTCGAGCGTCCAGCTTTCCTTCGACTCGAGGAGATGCTCGGGAATCGCCGGCTCTTCGACCGGCGCGGCCGGTGGGGGAAGGGCCTTCGCGGGCGGGACCCACGATGAGGCGGGGTCTTTCGGTGTGCGCGACGATACCTGGTGGCGCGGGAGCGACGAGCAGCCGGTCAAGATGACCGCGAGGCACGCCGGGGCCACGACCGACAGGAGTGCCCGGAGGGCAGCGTTCCCGGTGTGCCGGTTGCTCGGTTTATCGAGGCTGTTGTTGGATCTTTTTCTTGGCATGCTTGCGGGCCGAAGCACAACTGATTGATCATAATTGATAACACTATGCAGTCATATAACTATACGCCGCGGCCAAAATCAACCTGTTTTCGCGCCCCATTCGCCTGCGGGGGCCGCGTGACGGGGCGTTTGATTAACCTTGACAATTTGGCCAAATAAGCATAGATTGCCTCGAGAGGTCTGATATGGACAGAAAAACACAGGCGCGGTTTCAAGCCCGCGCGAAGATTCTCAAGGCGATTTCGCACCCGACCCGGCTCTTCCTCGTCGATGAGCTGTCGCGCGGTGAAAGGTGCGTGTGCGAGCTCACGGAACTGGTGGGTGCGGACGTATCCACCGTCTCCAAGCACCTCACCATTCTCAAGAACGCCGGCATCGTCGCGGACGAGAAGCGAGGGACCAAAGTGTTCTACGCGCTGCGGATGTCGTGCGTGCTCAATTTCTTCTCGTGCGTCGAATCCGTCATGGAGAGAACCACCCGGGATCAAGTCAAGCTGCTTCGGTGAAGCGGTTGTTTTTCTAGTGGCGGTGTGGAAGTCTCACCGCGTGAGCGAGGCGTGGCATGGCTCAGAACGAGGACCGAAGCGTTTGGTCGCGGCGCGAGTGGATGATACTCGCGATCATCACGACCGTTTTCCTGGTGTTCTTCTTCCTCCCCGTGGGCACGCGCCGATTCGATGACGCGGTGCTCGAGTCGCTTCATCTCGCCAGGTGGTACGCCCGGGAACACGTGATCCTCTGTCTCGTTCCCGCGTTCTTCATCGCCGGCGCGATTGCGGCTTTCGTGAGACAGGCGTCGGTGATCAGGTACCTCGGCGCGGGGGCGAACAAAGTGCTCTCCTACGGCGTAGCTTCGGTCTCGGGGACCATTCTCGCCGTCTGCTCTTGCACGGTGCTGCCGTTGTTCGCGGGCATCTACCGCATGGGGGCCGGTCTTGGCCCCGCGACCACGTTCCTCTACTCGGGGCCCGCCATCAACGTGCTTGCCATCATATTAACCGCGCGTGTGCTGGGCGCAACGATGGGAATCGCCCGCGGCTTCGGCGCGATCGTGTTCAGTGTCGTGATCGGCTTGTTGATGCACGCCATCTTCCGCAAGGAGCAGGCGGAGAGACAACGAGCGCCCGTCGCCGTTCCGGAAACCGGGGCCGCGCGGCCCCTATGGCAGGATGCGCTGTATTTCGGTTCGATGGTGGGCATTCTCGTGTTCGCCAACTGGGGCAGCCCTGGAAATGCGAGTGGACCGTGGCACGCCATCTACTCCGCCAAGTGGATCATCGCGGCTCTCTTCTCTGTGGGCCTTGCCGTCGTCCTGGTGGTGAGCTTCCACGTCATGATCTGGCGCGTTGTTGTCGCGGCGCTTCCGGCCGCGGCGTTGGCCGTCATTGTCCCCGGCCACCCCATCCTGGCCTTCGCCGCGGGGGCGCTCGGCCTCTCCGTGCTCGCGA
>JBGSIK010000158.1:0-5516 GCA_041742575.1 Candidatus Krumholzibacteriia bacterium | reverse complement strand
CGCGATAGGCGTCGAGGATCACACGCGGGTGGTTGTACACCGGGCCGTGGCTCGGCGCGATGAAAGCCGCGTCGAGGGCCGTGACCCGCTCGAAGCGCTTCTCGATATGGCTCCGGAAGGGCATCATAATCTCGGCATAGTAGCGTTTAGCGGCGGGCAAGACGGTGGCTTCATCGCTCGCGAAGGTACTACCCGTAGCCAGGTGCGATCCGAAGAGATCGCACGTGAAGAGAACGCGGCGCTCGGGCAGCCAGGTCAGCATGGTCTCGGGCCAGTGGACCCAGGGGAAATAGATGAACTCCAACGTCATCCCGCCGAGGTCCAGGCGATCGCCATCCTTGACGGTCTGCATCCGGGTTTCGGCGACGCCGAGCAGGTCGGTGAGCATGCTCTTGGCTTTCTCGCTCACGATCACCTTCGCCTCGGGATGCTCGGCGAGGATGCGCGGAATCGATCCCGAGTGGTCTTGCTCGGCGTGCTGCGAGACCACATAGTCGATCTTCTTCACACCGGTGCTCGCCAGCCGGGAGAGGAGGATGTCGGCGCGGGGCGGGTCGACGGTGTCGATCAGCGCTGTCTTCTGCGAGCCGCGCACGAGGTAGGCGTTGTAGCTCGTACCCTCCGGTAGCGGAATCAGTTCGTCGAACAGCCTGCGGTCCCAATCGACGACACCGACCCACTGGACTCCTTCGGTGACGGGACGAGCGTGCATGATCATGGTTGTCCTCCTTGGCCGCGAAACTAGCATATGACGGCCGGCAAGTAAATGAGGAGGCCGCCGGCGCGGCCGACCCTCCCGACTCCGGAAAGTCATCATAACACCTGTGACGGCAACAGCTTGCGCCCTATGGCAGTGGGCCCATGCAACGATTTCTCATGTTCTCCGTATAGAAAAAAAGCGACTTCGCGTACACTCCTCTCATCCAGCTTTCAATCCAATCGAAACGGAGGTTTTCGCATGAGGAGATGCCTGGGTTTGTTATTGGCGTTCGTGCTCGCGGCGGGTGTTGTCGCGGCGGCGCCTGCGGCTCCGAAGCTCGATTATCTGGACAAGCTTCCGCCACTCATCGACCGCGAGGTGTTCTTCGGTGATCCCGAGATCGCCGGCGGGCAGATCTCGCCCGATGGCAAATACATTTCGTTCCTCAAGACCAACAAGGGAGAACTCAACATCTGGGTCAAGGGCATCGAAGAGCCTTTCGATGCCGCGCGGCCGATGACCGCGGACACGACGCGGCCGGTATTCCGTTACTTCTGGACGAAGGACGGAAAATACCTGCTCTACATCCAGGACAAGGGCGGAAACGAGAACTTCCACGCCTACGCCATCGATCCCACCGAGAAACCCAAGGAGGGAGGGGACGTTCCCGAGGCGAGAGACCTCACACCCATCGAGGGCGTAACGGTCACGTTCTACGCCTTCCCCGAAAAAACACCGGATATCATTTATATCGGCTTGAACGACCGTGATGAACGTTATCACGACGTCTATCGCTTGAAGATATCGACCGGCGAACGCGAGCTCGTCTGGGAAAACACGCAAGGGATGAGCGGTTTCGAATTCGATCGCGCCGGAAACCTGAGGATGGCAACGAAAGAAACGGCAGACGGTGGGACCGAGTTCTTCCGTGTCGATGGCAAGGACCTCGTATCGATATACACGGTGACCAACGAGGAAAGCGCCGGCATTATCCGTTTTCAAGAGGACGGCAAACGCGCCTACATGGTGACCAACAAGGGCGAGGAGAACGACCTCTCGCGGTTGGTGCTCTTCGACCCCCAGACGGGAGCCACCGAGTATGTGGAGTCCGACCCCGAGAAAGAGGTGGATTTCGGCGAGCCACACTTCTCGCGCGTGACCAACGAGCTCATAGCAACCACCTACGAAGGCGACAGGACTCGCATCTATTGGAGAGACAAGAACTGGGAGAAAGCTTACAAGAAGCTCCAGAAGGATCTTAAAAAAGAGATCGGTGACGGCGACCTCGTATTTGGTTCCTCCACGAAAGACGACCGTCTGCATATCGTGGTCGTCACCAGCGATATCAATCCCGGCGTCGCATATCTCTATAACATGGAGACGGGCGACACCAAGTTTCTGTACACGCCTTACCCTGATTTGCCGAATGAACATCTGGCCGCTATGCAGCCCATCAAGTACAAATCGCGCGACGGGCTGATGATCCATAGCTACCTCACGGTGCCCAAAGGGATCAAGGCCAAGAAACTGCCCGTGATCATCAACCCGCACGGTGGTCCATGGGCCCGTGACAGTTGGGGCTACAATCCCGAGGCCCAGTTCTTCGCCAACAGGGGTTACGCCGTCCTTCAGCCGAACTTCCGCGCCTCCACCGGTTATGGGAAGGCATTCTTCAACGCGGGCAAGAAGAAGTGGGGCGAGGAGATGCAGAACGATTTGACCGACGGAGTCAAGTGGCTCATCGACAAAGGCATCGCCGATCCCGCCAAAGTCGCGATCTACGGCGGATCGTACGGAGGGTACGCCACCCTCGCGGGGCTCGCGTTCACTCCGGACTTGTACGCGTGTGGAGTGGACTACGTCGGTGTCTGCAACCTGCTCACACTTTTGAATTCGATCCCACCCTATTGGGAAACGTTGAGGGAGTTCTTCAATCAACAGGTCGGCGATCCCAACAAGCCGGAAGACGTGGAACGGCTCAAGCGACAGTCCCCGCTCTTCTCGGCCGACAAGATCAAAGCTCCCCTGCTCGTCGCCCAGGGCGGCAACGACGTCCGCTGCAAGGTCCCCGAATCGAAGCAGATCGTTATCGCTCTGCGCGACCTTGGCCGCGATGTCGAGTATCTCATTGCCGACGACGAGGGGCATGGATTCGCCGGCGCCGACAACAGGAGCGCCTTCAGAGTGGCTCAGGAGAAGTTCTTCGCGAAACACCTCGGTGGGCGCTACCAGGAATCGATCAAGCCGAGCGTTGAGAAGAGACTGGGCGAGCTGGTGGTGCCGATAGCAACGGTGACGCTGGAAGAGCCCGCGGGCGACATCGAGGCGGCGAAAATCGCCGCGTTGCCGGCGGTGAACACCAGCAATCTCAAACCGGCGAAGATGAAATACACCGCGAAAGCGGCCGTGCAGGGCCAGGAAATCGATCTGGATATGGCCGTCGCCTGCTCCGGGGCAAAGCGTGACGGTCGGGACGTCTGGAGGATCATCTCCGACCAGTCGAGCCCGATGGGCTCAGCCGCCGACACGTTCGACGTCGATCTCAAGACCCTGATTCCGGTGTACCGTGGGGTCAAGCAGGGCGGCGTGACGGTGAAGATGAGCTTCTCGGAGACCGCGATCACGGGGGCGATCCACACGCCGGGAGGGGACATGCCTCTCGATACCAAGTTGGAAGCGCCCGTTTATGGTAGCGACGCCGCGTTGTATCTCGTGGTGGCGTCGTTGCCGCTCGCGCCGGGGTATAAAACGACGCTGCGGACCTTCGACATCCTTTCTCAGTCGACGAAGGTCATGACGCTCGATGTCGCCGGGATCGAAAACGTCACCGTTCCGGCCGGCACTTTCGAGACGTTCAAGGTGGAACTGAAAAACATGGACGGCGAGCCCGGTGGCGGCACGGTTTACATCAACAAAGGCGCGGATCACCACATGGTCCGATCCGTCATGCAGCTGCCCCCGATGATGGGTGGCGGGACCGTGACATCGGAGCTCAAAACCGTCGAGTAGGCGGTGGCAGAGGGGTCGAGGAGAGACACGACCCGCCTGCTGGAGAATCCAAGGAGAGCCCCGTTGCCGGAATGAACCAACCGGCGGCGGGGCTCCCGCTATTGGTTCCTACGGATTGACCGTCGACCACGCATCTTTGAACCGCCGGTCCCGCTTTATCGCTTGCAGTTCCAGAAGATTCCGCACTTCCTCTTCGTCTCGGAATCCTTCCTGCAACGCGGAAACAAACCTCTTGTACGAATCGTCGAGGTTGCCCAGGAGGGCGTCGCAGTAGGCGAGGTTGAACAGGGCGTTGACATCGTCTCTTTTGCGCGCAATCGCCTCTTCGAGGTATGGGAGCGCCTCGCCGGGCCGGCCACGCTCGATGAGCATCGCGGCGAGATTCACCCTGGCGGGCACGAAAGCGGAATCGGCCTCGACGATCGAGGTGAGCATGTCGATCGCCACCTGCGTGTCGCCCGCGGCGTAATGCGTCATGGCGGCATTGTTGAGGATGTCGCTGTTGTCGGGCTTTATCGCCGAGGCGCGGCCGTACCATGCGAGCGCGCCCTTGAAATCGCGCGCCCGGTAGCGCAGCCCGCCGAGATTCGCCATGGCTTCGATGTACTCCGGATTGATCGCGAGGGCGCGGTCATAGTATCGTGCCGCCTCCTCAAGCGAGTCGATGGCCTCGAACGAGCGGGCGATTCCGAAGGAGAGCTCGGCATCGGTCGAGTCGATCGCAGCGGCCTCGCGATACCACCGGATAGCCTGTTCGAAATCCCCCTTCTTGAAGTACGCCAGGGCGATGTTCTTCTGTATCCGGTGGCCGATCGCTTCGCGGTGCCGTTCCACGAGCGAGGCATATTCGAGAAGGGCCACGTCGAGCCGCCCGACGCGGGCATAGGCATCGACGATTCCCATCTTGGCGCTGACGTTCGTGGTGTCGAGTTCCAGCGCTCGTCTGAAGTGCGTGATGGCCTCGCCGGCGTCGCCTTTTTCGTGAAAATACTCGCCGAGCACGACATGAAGTCCGGGGTCGCTCGTCGTGTCCCGAAGGACGAAGTTGAAATGGAAGATCGATTTGTCCCAGGCTCCTTTTCGGAGGTAGATATTGCCGAGCCCCATATGCGCTTCTTTGGTGCCGTAGTCCAGCCAGAGCGTTCGCTGGAATTCCTTGATGGCCAGGTCCCAATCCGCTTGCTCCGCCGCAACGTTGGCGTATGCGATGTGCCCGAGGACATTGTAGGGGTTCTGGGCGACGACGCTGCCCCAGAGGGCGTAGTTGTCTTTCCATATGAGATTGCGTTTGTAGGTCATGACCGCGAAGACGACCGGAATCGCCATGAAAATCACCGCGAGGAGCGCAAAGATCCTCTGCCGGCGCCGTGCGAGGATCTTCCGGAAGAGGAACGCGAGCACCAGGCAGTAAGCCACCGAGGGCATGAAAAGATAGCGATCGGCCACGAGCGTGCTGATCGGGACCAGGTTGGACACGGGCGCAAGCGCGATAAAAAACCAAAGGATGGAAAACGAGAGCATCCGCGAGCGCTTCCAGTTGTCCCAGGCGACGAAGAGGAGGCCCGCGAGACAGAGAAACGCGAGTATGACCGGCGCGCTCAGGAAGTCGGGGTGCAGGACGTTGATGTACCGGGCGCTGAGATGGAAGGGCGCGAACAAAAGTTGGATGCCGGTGAACGGACCCACGAGGACCGAGAGAAAATTGGTGGTCGCGCTGCCGCCGTGGTACGTTTTCAACACGTGCACCCACGCCGAGATGTGAATCACGAGGGCGGTGAACCCCGCCGCAATGACGAAGAAAGGAATC
>JBGSIK010000157.1:0-12337 GCA_041742575.1 Candidatus Krumholzibacteriia bacterium | reverse complement strand
TTCACCTACTTTCAGCAGGCCGGCTCGCTGGAATTGGAGCCCATCACCGCCGAGATCACCTACGGTCTGCTGCGAATCTGCCTCTATCTCCAGGGCGCCGACTCGGTGCTCGACATCGACTGGGGCGGCGGGGTCAAGTGGGGCGAGATCAACCGGCAGGCCGAGCGCGAATTCTCCGCGTTTCACTTCGAGTGTGCGAACACGGAGCTCTATTTCCGTATCTTTCAGGATTTCGAGCGCGAGGTCTCTTCGATGCTGGAACGGTCGCTCGTGCTTCCCGCTTACGACTACGTCATCAAGCTGTCTCACATATTCAATATTCTCGACGCTCGCGGGGCGATCAGCGTGACGGAACGCACCGGATACATCGCTCGCATCCGCGCGCTCGCCCGGCGCGTGGCGCTCGCGTACGTGAAGCAGAGGGAAGAACTCGGGTACCCGCTGCTCAGGAACAGGGAAGGGGTGGCGCCGTGAAGGACTTCGTGCTCGAGATCGGGACGGAGAACTTGCCCGCCTATTACGTGGAACCTGCCTTCCGGCAACTCGCCGACGACGCGGAGGCGCTCTTCGAAGAGTCGCGGTTGGAATACGAGGAACTGTACGCGACGGGGACGCCGCGGAGGCTGGTGCTGCTGGTTTCGGGATTGGCAGAGCGTCAGGAGGCCGCGGAGGAGATCGTCACCGGACCGCCGGTGAACCGGGCCTTCGACGATCAAGGAAAACCCACCGCGGCCGCGGAGGGGTTCGCGCGTTCGCGCGGGGTTTCGGTCGGCGAACTCGAAAGGGTCACGACGCCGAAGGGAGAGTATCTGGGAGTCCGCCGGCGCCTGGAGCGGCGCCGTACGGCGGACTTGATGGCCGAACGCGCGCCCGGGCTCATCGGGTCGCTGCGGTTTCCGAAGGTGATGAAATGGGAGCGCTCGGGGGCGAAGTTCGCCCGGCCGGTGCGCTGGATCGTTTGCCTCTACGGGAACGCGGTCATTCGCTTCTCGTTCGCGGACGTTCAAAGCGGCAAAACCTCGTGCGGGCGGCCGTGGATGCCGAGTGAGGCCGTAGGCATACGATCCGCGTCGTCATATCTCCGCGACGTGTCCCGGCTGGGAGTCCTGGTTGACGACGAGGTGCGGCGCGAACGCATCCTTCGGCTTGCGCGCTCGACTGCCGCCCGGGCTGGTCTGTCGGTGGTCGAGGATGAGGGGCTGGTCTATGAACTGAGCTTCATGCTGGAGAACCCGCGGGTGCTCTTGGGGGAGTTCCCCGAGGAGTACCTGAAGCTCCCGCGGGAAGTCGTGACCACGGCGATGCGATCACACCAGCGCTACCTCGCGGTCGAGGACCGGCGCGGGGAACTGGTGCCGCGTTTCCTGACCTTCACGGACGGAGTGATCGCGACGCCCGCCCTGGTCCGGCGGGGAAACGAGAGGGTGCTCAAAGCGCGGTTGGACGACGCCAGGTTCTATTGGAGCGAGGACATGAAACGGGGAATCGAGGGGATGTCGCGCGAACTCGACCGGATCGTGTTCATCGAGGGGCTGGGGTCGGTCGGCGAAAAATCGGAGCGGGTCGGTCAGCTGGCCGAATTCGTGAACGCGCAACTTCCGCCCGATGAGCGGCGGCCGGAAGCGCTGATCCGCCGGGTCGCGCGTCTCGGCAAGGCCGACCTGGCGAGCGAGATGATAAAGGACGGCAAGGAATTCACCCTTCTGCAGGGGATCATAGGCAGCCGCTACGCCCGGGAATGCGGGGAGGAGGAGGAAGTCGTGACCGCAATCGAGGAGCAGTATCTCCCCCGGACACCGGGCGACCGACTGCCCGCCACGTCTTTGGGGGCGGTCATCGGCGTGGCGGATCGGATGGACACGATCTGCGGTTGCTTTCTGGCCGGCCTGGTGCCGACGGGGTCCCAGGACCCGTACGGACTTCGCCGCCAGGCCAACGGATTGGTCCGCATTCTTGAAGGGCGGCCGTCGGCCCGGGTGGACCATATCATCCGGCGGTCGGTCGATCTGTACCGCAGCGGCGGGCTCGCCGCCGAACGCGCGGAAGCCGCTATTGGAGAGGTGGAAGGATTCTTCGCGACGCGGTGCGAGGCATTCCTCAAAGAGCGCGGGATCCCGTACGACGTGGTGGCGGCGGTGAACCGGGTGTCCTGGATGCAGCCCGCGGTGGCGCTCGCCCGGGCGAGGGAAGTGGCCGGCGCGCGGGGGGATGGTCGGTTCGAGCGCCTGGTGACGGGAGTCAAGAGGGTCGGGAACATCCTCCCGGCAGGCTTGCGTGTGTACGGAACGGAAACCGATCGACTGTTAGCGGCCTTCGGTTCCACCTGCGCCCTTACCGAAGAGATCAGGTATTCGGTGGAGCGATTCATGGAGCCGGCTGAAACAGAGCTTCAGCAGGCGGTCGCCGGCACGCTTCCGGGGATCGTCGAGGCCGACCGCGACCAAGCGTTTGGCACGGTTTTTCGCGTGCTGTCTGCTCTCGCCGACCCGATCGACGCCTATTTCGAGCGTGTGTTGGTCAACGTCGATGACGCCGAAATCCGGCGTAACCGGCACCACTTCCTGGCCGCGGTGTTCGCGGTTTTTTCCAGATACGCCGATTTTTCTCTTATCGTTGAAAAGAGCGACAGCTGAGGTCCATCCGGCCGTCCCGCCCCGACCCCGCCAAGTGCGTCGAATATCGCCCCTTGACAATAGTGGAAAATCTGTGATACCATTTTCGACGGACTAGGGGCATAGGGTTATATCGAGCGGGTGTCGCCCGCGCAACCCCTTGCATGACTTCATCTCGTCGGGCACGGAGTTCCGTGCTCGAAAATTCGCCGACCACCGTTGGTGTTAACCGTTTACCCGACACCTTTTCGACCGACGGTTAAGACCATGGCCTAAATCCTGAAACGGACGAAGGAGGTGGAGTAGGCTGTCGTTTCAGCATCAGGTGAAGAGATATAACCCCTGCCTCTGACCGACGATAAATTGGGTTTCGCGTGTTCACTTCCTTCTCAGCAACGATGGGGGAATACGATGAAGAAGACTCTGGTTCTTTCCCTTTGCCTCCTCCTGGCGGCGTCGTTCGCGCTTGCCCGGACGGATAAAGGGACAGCCCCGGTCCAGTTCCATATGGACGTCCAGGGCCCAGTGTCAGACACGCAGATGAACCCGCAGTACAAAGTGGGGGCACAGGCGGACACCACGTTTCTGTGCTGGTTCACTTTTGACTCGGGTCCGAACTGCGTAAACGAAGGCTGGGTTACCGTCGACCGCACGGCTCAGACGCACGTGTTCTGGCACGTGGATGACTTTGCGGGACTCGGCGGCGGCCTGAGCGGTTTTCTGGCTCCGCTAGAGGGCACGAAGTCGATGTGGTGCGGCACCCGCGGTGCCCCGGTACCCGACTTGATCCTCTGCGGTTACGCGTCAGTGCCCGGCTACGGCAACGGCTGGAACCAGTCGTTCTGCTCGCCGTGCGTTCAATCCTTGGACACAGTTTCGGTCAACGACGACGTGACGCTCTCCTTCCGGGCCTACTGGGATTCGGAGCCGGGATACGACGCCACGACCATCGACGTCGACCTCGGCTGCAACGGCTTGGACTGGATCGACTGGTATGGCGGCGTTGGCGTTTACGACGCTCCGCCCGCTGCACCGACCACGGAAACCGTGGTGATTCCGGATACGCTGCACTTGGGCGCGTCCTTCCAGATCCGTTGGCAGTTCCAGGCTGATGGTGCCTGGTCCGACCAGGACGGTCTGTGGAACACCGACGGTGGTATCCTCATTGACGAGGTCAGCCTGGCTGACGCAGACGGTTACTTGGCCGGCCCGGAGTACTTCGAGGGCGCCGCGGTCGGCGCTACCGGGGCTAACGGCTGGGTGGCTTGCAATGAGGCCGGCTACGGCGACTTTGCGGCGCTGTATCCGGGGCTCTACGTGGTGCAGGAGGATCCGTGCTACAGCGACCTGACCTGTCTCTGGACATTCTACACGGGTTCGACCAGCGACTACGGGTGCGGCGGCTGGCCGGCACAGACGGCGGTTCCGTACGAGAACTCGCGCGGCCAGTACATCTGGAACGAAATTTGGTCGCCGGCTATCCCGAAGGCGGGTTCCGGCACGAAGTATGAGATTCGCTTCAACGTGTATCGTGACCAGGCGCTGAAAGCTCTTATTTTCTACATCTGGCACGTACGCAACATCAAGTCCGACCTCTGCCCGAGCAGGTGGCGGGATGACAACTTCGTGTACTACGGCAACCAGAAAGACTGGCTCCGTAGGCCGTTCCCTTGCGGAACGTACGTATCGGCGAACGACGTCCTCTACCCCAACATCGGCATTGCGGTTGGCACGGAGGATATGTGCGGCGTTTGGAAGGGCACGATAGGCGACTGCTTGTGCCATAGCCACGCACCTCTGATCGACGAGATCGAGATCTACAGGATCACTTCGGAGGGCCCGCAGTACGTTGCCCGCGACATCGATTTCTTCCAGGACAACTTCTCTGCGGATGGCACCATCACCGGGACGGCCCGTGCGGATGCGGCCATCGACATCCTTCCGGATGACAACCCCGCTATCCTCCCGGGTGACTCCGCGACCATCACGATCTCCGAGACGCTGAACGGCTTGGCGATCGAATACGGCGACCCGGCTGTCTACGCGTTCGTCTCCGTACAGGGGCCGAACGGCGGGGCTACCGGCGCTGTGTTGGTCGACGATGCGCGCTACGAAGTGATCGGCACAGAGAGCTGTGGCGGTCGTACCTGGACGAAAATCCAGATGGACTCGACGTGGACGGCGGCTGGCAGCCCTGTCTCCGAGAGGTACAACATCGACTTGAACGACAACTTCTTCGTTCCTGGCGACACCATCTTCTACTACGTCGGTGCGAAGAACACGCTCGGCGTGTGGAACTACTTCTCGCTGTCGACTCCCACGGCGAACGGCGACACGCAGGACAAGGATATGGCGTGCACGTACCCGATGGAGTTCACGATTCTGCCCGCAGGCGGTTACAATCGCGGCGGTGACATCCTGTACGTGGATGGCATGCAGTACCGCGGTGCGCAGCCGTACTGGGACAGCGCGTTCGACTTCCTGAACATCCGGAACCTCGTGGATCGGTTTGACATCAACGGCCCGTCTTCCTCGGTGGGCAACCACCCCGGCAGCCGTGTATCGGCCGTTGACGCTCAGCTCGTTGCGGTCTACCGGAAGATCCTCTGGGATTGCGGCGATCTGGCGGTAGCGTTTGGCGATGGACTGGCGACGTCCGATAAGTCTGACGACGCTGGAATGGTCGCCAGCTTCCTGGGCCAGCTCCCGACCACGGGTGGCTTCTATCTGGCCGGCGATGACGTCGCCCAGATCATGTCCGCGTGGACGAGCCCGAGTGCAATCGCACTGCGGGCGTACAACGACTACACGCTCCAGGCGGCCAGCCAGGTGTCGCTTGTCGGTATCGCCCCGTACGTTGTGGGGACGGCCGGCGGTATCTTCTCCGACATTCTGGGTCCTGACACGTTGGTGGCCTACGGCGGTTGCTTCGGCATCAACGACTTCGACGTCATCACCCCGAATGGCGCAGGCGTCATCCAGGCTGCGACGTACCAGGGCGCTGGTAATACTGCCGGCGCGATCGTGGCCGACACGACACTCAACGGTGTCGGCGGCGTGGCGAGCTTCGTGTTGAGCGGTTTTGCGTTCCACTACATCCGCGACGCGTACCCGGCACCGATCCCGGCACGTGCGGAGCACATGTGGCGGATTCTGACCTATCTGGAAAACATCTTCGACGAACCGACGGGTGTTACGCCGGTTCTCGTGACCAGTTTGGATCAGAACTATCCGAACCCGTTCAACCCGACCACGACGATCAAGTACACGCTCGCCGATCGCGGCCAGGTGTCCTTGAAGGTCTACAACGTCGCTGGTCAGCTGGTGCGGACGTTGGTTAACGATGTCCAGACTCCGGATGCGGTTCGTCCGGTGACCTGGAACGGTCTCAACGACTCCGGCCAGCCGGTCGCGAGCGGTGTATACTTCTACAAGCTGGTGACGAATAACTTCTCGCAGACGAAGAAAATGGTTCTTCTGAAGTAAGAAGCTATCCGACACTACTTGAGGAAGGGAGTTGGGGCTGCGTCCACACGACGCGGCCCCAATTCTTTTTCCAGCCCGTTGTCCCCGTCCCGCGTTCTCCCGCCCGGCCGTCGCCTGTCGACAGCCGGTTGAGGCAGGGGCCGGTCAAAGCCCAGCCGCCCGCTGCCGGTGTCGGGGGGCCACATACCCATGGATGCCGGGCGCTTTTGCCATGGTTGGAAAGCCGTGGATACGGCGTTGATATCGCGGAAGATGCGGAGTTTTGCGTCGGGAAATTTTCGTTGACACTCTTTTCGGTAATCCCTTATATTATAATTGCTTCAAAAGCCAGTCCCCTCTAGACCATTACGCCCCACCAAGTCAAGAAGGAGCAGACCGGACGATGAGAATCTTGCAGGGCGTTTTTTTGTCATGCCTTTGCGTGCTGCTTGTTTTCGGCGCTTGCCGGCGGAACCAGCCCTCACTCGTGGAAACCAACCAACCGCCGAACACGGAGCTCTGGTACGCTCCGCCCGACTCGACCGAGTATGAATATCTCGTTCACCTGTACTGGCGCGGTCTCGACAACGACGGCACTGCGGTCAAGTACATCTGGACAGTCAGGGACACGCTTGTGATCGGCGAGACGGTCTGGGATCCGGCGAGCCGCTTGCGGGACTATCGCGAGGGCCGGATCACGACGCGGACGGACTCGGTTTTTTCGTTCAAAGCTTTCAAGAATGTGGGCGGTGTGGGTGTAAAGAAGAACCGGCAGGCGTTTCACATCGCCGCGATCGATGACAACGGCGTGATCGATCCGTCACCGGCCGCGGTGGAGTTCGTCGCGACGATCGCTGAGTTCCCGAGCATTCGCTTCATCACCTACATCGACGGCAACCCGGAACTCTACGTCCACAGGACCGTTCCCAAAGACACGGTGGGCTACCTTCAACCCTTCCAGATAAGCTACCGGGGCCAGACGAACAACGGGCTCGTGAGAGCGTACAGGTTCTTTTCCCTCACGAGCGGCGTGATACTGGAGGGCGACGATGTGTGGCACACCATACGGCCCGACACTCTGCCGGACACCCTGCGAACGTTTACGAATACCGGCGATGACGCCCTCCCGCCGGGTATTTTCAAGTTCGCCGCGCAGTGCCTGGACGACGCGCAGGCCGAATCGCCCATCGACGCGGGCACATTTGCCCGCGGAGTCTGCCAGGTGGTTGTGAACTTCGATCCCGACACCCAGCTCAACGGGATGGAAAGCTCGTACGCTCTGGCCGGAGTCAATCACCGAAGGAGCATAGACTTCACGGACGGAATTCCGGACACGGTTCCCTTCGACAGCTGGCTCCGCATCGATTACTCGGGTTGGGACGATGCCCGGGATGCGAAATCGGATACCTGCAATCCGCTGACAAATCCGCGTAAGTGCATCAAGTTCCAGGTTCAGTACATAAGTGACTCGGAGCGGATCCAGGGAGCGGGTGAACAGAGCGGGTGGCTCCCGAGGGGATCGTACCACGATACCGATCGCAATTCGGCCACCGACTCCAACACGTTCCACATCGGTTCTCTCGAGTACAAGTTGATTGTGAGGGCGGTCGACGAGCACCTCAAAGCGGACGGCACGCCACCGAGTGTGGAGATCGTGGGCAACTTCGATCCGACCCTCGACTCGCTGTTCGTCGAGGACCATTTCGGCAACCGCGTCAATATCTCGGACCCGGACGCGGAACTGGTATGGAACTTCTGGAAGGGTGAGGGTTGGCCGTACGACAGCGGCTGCGATACCATCGACCGGCCGCGCGATCTCTGTCCCGGGAACCCGGACAACACAGGGACCAACGATTTTTACAAGAAATTCAGTTTCCGTATCAGAGGCTGGGGGCACGACCATCCCATGGATCCCACCGGTTCGGGGATTGGAAGTTGGCAGTACCTGATAAGGGATAGCCAGGGGAATATCGTCAATCTGGGAAAATCCACGTCTGGATTCTTCGAGGGCCTGGCGCAGAACGTTCTCGACGATAAGATCCAGTGGCGGGTCTTGTACCCCAGGCCCGAGGATCCCATGGGGGACACTGTTTTTCAAAATCTATCTACAAAGGCGCCGTGGATAAACCAGGACCTCACGTTCTTCGTGATTGGAAGAGACACGAAGAAAACAGCACCCGATTTTGAGCAGTCCGTGTTTCTGAACGGCGAAAAGACGATCATCAACGAATTCCCGTATACGCTGACCGGGCGGTGGACGCGGGAACGGGTGTTCACTTTCAAGATTCGGCTGGTTCGCCCTTAAAGGGGGTTCGACGATGGAACGCAACATCACGATCATCAAAACGGGTCTGGTTGTTCTGCTGACCGTAGTTTTGGCGGCGCCGTTTTTCGGCTGCTCCGAGACGCAAGAAGGTGCGCGGAAACCGAACCAGCCGCCCACTATATGGCTGTCCGCCGCCCCACCGGAAGGATCAGTCGAGAGGTATTCGGTCCAGCTGTATTGGGGTGGTTGGGACCCCGACGGCGAGATCGCTTTCTATGAGTACTGCATCACCGACAACGATCCTGGTCGATCGTTCGATCCGAGTGACACGACCGGCGCGGACAAGTGGTCCCGGGTCTACGGGCCCGATTCCACGTTCCTGTTCACGGCCGATCAGCTGGCCGATACCAACACCACCAATCTGGTGAGCGAGTTCCTCCGGTCGCACACTTTCTTCGTGCGCTCGGTCGATCGTGAGGGACTTGCGTCCCCGGAGCCCGCCTACAGGTCCTTCACCGCCCGTACGCTTTCACCGGACGTCACTATCCAGATTCCGAGGCGGAACGGCTTCAACCCCGCTACGGTTCCGTCCATCACAACCTTCCGCTGGACGGCCAAGGACTACATCAACGACATGCTCACGAAAACGGACCCGGAATCCGTATCATGGATCATGGAGCCGCTCAAGAACCACGGGAATGACTGGGCCAAAGGGATCAAGTGGATCCGTGACCTTCCAGTCGATAGCCCCCTGTGGGACGACTGGCGGTACTACAAAGCGCCCCTCGATAGCGGTAAATGGTGGACCACGCCGCCGAAGGATTTCGGGAATTACCTCTTCGCTATTCGGGCCAAGGACGAGGCGGGTGCGATCACGCCGGTTTTCGACGAAGCTTACAACGTCCGCCGCGTGCTCGTCTCCAGGCTCACACAAGGCTCCCTCCTCACGGTCTACAACAAGTACATGGGCAACGTGGTGACATCATCGGCGAACACGGCTCTGACGATCTTGGACCTCCCCGCGGGTGTTCCGGTCGACTTCACCATATACGCCACCGCGGAGCATTACGGAGGGGTCGTGTCGGGTTATCGATACGGTTGGGACATGACCGACCTGACCCAACCCGATCAGTGGGACATCGACTGGACGCCATTCACGATCATAGACAACGCAACCAAAGTCGCCACCGCCAGGATTCCCGCGCGCGCGTATTTCTTCGGGACACATGTATTCACCGTCGAGGTGATAGATAACTCGCAGTTCATCTCGCGCGTGGAGGTCAAGGTCAACATCGTGCAGTTCACGATGCAGAAAAACCTCCTGTTGATAGATGATTACGCCGAAGGCGTTCAGGGCGGTTGGGAACACCCGCAGGGCAAGGGAATCAACCCCAGCGATACCGAGCACGATCAGTTCTGGGTTGATATGTTATCCACCGTGGCTGGTTTCGACGCGGGTCTGGACGTTCTGCCTCCCAGCTTCAATGCGCAAAGGCCGAATGTCAGCGAAACCACGATCCTCCCGCTCGCGGATGTCGCCGCGTACAAATCGATCATCTGGAGCGTCCAAATGGACTACCAGCAGCCCGCCAATTTCCCGCTGCTCCGCGAGATGGTGAAATTCGAAGCGGAGTCGGGAACGGGCAGCAGCGGCGGCAAGCGGCAGGTGAACTTGCCTGCGTTGTTCATGGCCGCGGGGGGCCACCTGATGACTTGCGGCAAGCACCCGGCTGCGTGCACGATAAACAAGGCCTACGCGTCCGGCCTGCGCTACCCCGCAATCGTCCCCTACGATCTGGACCTGACGCTCACGACCGGGACGGGTGGGCAGGACAAGGTTCTGGACATCACCAATCCGCCCAGTGATCAGTCTTTCCTCTACGTCGAGTGGTGTCTCGACGCGATCGAATACGCGTTGGCCACGGACGCCTTGGTTCGCAAATCGAGCTTGCAGCTGATCTGCCCGGTGCATCCGACCTACCGGAGGGCCCCGGCGAACGGAACGCGCGACCATACCTTGCGTGCGGCGGTCCCCGTCGGGACGGAACCGGGTTTCGAGCGCTTGGACCTTCGCCCCGAGACGGCAGACCCGGGCAAGGCGCACGATCCGGCCGTGAAGGGGCTCAATGTGGAGGTGTACAACCCGCATTACTTCCTGGCGCTGTGCCCGTACACCCCGAAGGTTCCGCGGCCTTGCTTCGAGGCCATCTATGGGCTAGAATGCTTTGACACTGCGGAACCGACGTTTATGCAACCGGTGGCGTTCTGGACCAAAGTCTTCGAGAACAAGATCGCCGATGCACCGGGCGCCGTGGCCGCACGGAGCGTCGTGTTTGGATTTCCGCCGGTGATGTTCAATCCCGATCAGGTGCTTCCTGGGATCCAGTACATTTTGCACGACGAATGGCAGCTTCCCAGAAAGCAATGAACGCGCCCCGAACACAGTTCTCGGTGAAAGAGGAGGGACATAAATCAATGACCAATGGACAGCCGCGGGAGAGCGGCAGGGTCTGCCTGTTGCTGGCGCTCGTTGCGGTCGTAGCTTTGGCGAGCGAATTGCCGGCGCAATCGAGCTCTTCCGGGCTCGTGCTTCAGAAACCAGAAAACGTGACCGTATGGCGAGACTTCGACGCGGGCGACGGATCGTTCACCGTGTGGATAAAGTGGTCCGACGTCGCCGACAGTCTTGCCGGCTTCATACACCAGCCCGACACCACCGACTGGCAGGTGATCACTCCACCGGATTCGCTGAGTAACCCTCGCACCCGGGGCCGGTATACCGGAGAAATCGACCGGACCATCGACTGCCGCGCCACCGCCGCGGGTACGGTGGGCGGTCCGGGAGCAGTGACGATCACTTACGCAATAGTCAAAGAAGCGCAGTGGAACGGCGTGCTGAACGTCGGTGATGGGTACACACCCGGAACGTGGTTTCCCCTGATCTTCCGCAACCAGGAAACGGGGCAGACGCTCGACCTGGGAATCGAGCTGAATTTCCCTCCCGGGCGTGTTGATTTCCAGGGACAATTCGACATCGGGTGCGAGGATTTCGAGGGATATCATGTGTGGCGCGGGATCGCGGCCGACGGTAGCGACCTCGAGATCTTGGGAGAAATCTCGAAGGAAGAAGCGTTCCTCGGGGATCAGCCGGGCGGTAGCGAGTTTGATTCGGCGTACTTGTACGTCGTCCTGCCCGCGTTGCGCGACACGGGCGTGTTCCGTTTACCCGGTTCCGTCGAGTGCCTTGGCTCCACCATCCACCACGACCACGAGGACGACGAGATGTTCTGGTACGACTGCGGCGCGTTCAACGGCTTCACCTACTACTACCTTGTCACCACGTACGACCGCGGTTACTCCGTCGCGTCGGGCCGGCAGGGACTGTTCAAGGTCGACCGATGCCAGCCTGAGGGGGGGATTTCGCTCCCGGACTCCTGTCGCGGTGAACTGAAGCCGATTTACATCAGCGTCGATCCACAGGAGGAAATGAGGCAAGTGTACGCGGTCCCGAATCCGTTTCGGACCGGCGGGAGCAGGTTGACGACCGAGAACTACCATAATTTCCTTCCCGACGAGAAGGTCTGCTTTGTGAATGTTCCCGAGAGCTGCACGATAAAGATCTTCACCGTCTCCGGCGACCTGGTATGGGAACACCAGCACAACGGTCCGGCGGGCAACATCGAGTGGGACACGCGGAACCGGGGTGGCACGGAGGTGGGGTCCGGAGTGTACGTTTACAGGGTCGAAGGGGCGAACGGCGGCGACGTGTACGGGAGACTCATCATCATACGGTGACAGGAGGCGCAGGTAAACCACGAGACCCCTCCAGGTCTGGAGCTCACACCACGGGTGATCATCTCTTCAGCTGAATGAGCGAAGTTATCGTTGGGGGTCACGGTGCGTTCGTCAGGAAAGAACAGATCTGCCCTTCTTTTGGCGCCGGCGTTGCTGCTGGCGACAATCCCGGTCGGCTGCAGCGACAATCCGTACGTCG
>JBGSIK010000156.1:0-8688 GCA_041742575.1 Candidatus Krumholzibacteriia bacterium | reverse complement strand
GCCGCCCGGGCGCGCCGCCACGCCGATGCGTCCGTGTAGCCCAGTTCCCCCCGGCAGTACTCATAGAGCGAGCCAAAGCCCTTGGCCAGGTGGAGCCCCCGGCGACCGACCTCGACCAGGTGGGAGACAATTTCAAGTGTGAAGGACTTTTCTTTCTCGACCAGGCTTCGCAGGCGAGAGACCAGTTCCCGGTCGGAGAGACTCTTGAGAGCATGCATCGAGGACCTCCCGGTTGGACGGTACGACGTGAGCAACCTGGGAGGTGGGTTGCAGGATTTGTATTAATTATACCACGCAGTTTTTGGGCGGCCGTACGCGGCGCGAGGACGCGAGAGGTGAGGTGAGACGAGAAAAAAGCCAAAAATCGATGAAAGCGCGTTCTTATGACGCCGTAAGAGAGAACAGAGTGCTATCTGAGGAAGACTCGAGAGATCAGAAAGTCTCCTTCTAAATTCTTGTCAAACTGTTTTTCTCGGAGCAATGAAATATTTTTTTGTCCGAACAAAAAACGGCGCGTGTCGAAACAACGGCGGTCTTTTTTTTGACCTTATCTCACCAGAATCATTTTCCTCGTGTATGCCAGGCCGTCCATTTGCAGGCGGTAGAAGTACACGCCGCTGCCGACTTCGTTTCCTTTCATGTCCCTGCCGTCCCACGTCTCGACATGCTCTCCCGCGTCCACGGGACCGTCCACGAGGACCTTCGTGAGCCCGCCGTTGGCGCCGTATACCGCCAACGTGACGTGTGACCGATCGGGAATCACGAACGATATCGAGGTGGCAGCCCCGAAGGGATTCGGCTGGTTCTGGCGGAGAACGGGCAATCTCGCATGCGTCTCCACTGTGCGTTCAGCGGAGCGCACGACTGTGCCATCGGCTTTCACGGCAGCAACGGTGTAGCGATACGTCTTGCCGGCCTCTACGGTCCGGTCGGCGTACTGTCTCGCCGTTGCCGGGAGCCTGCTGCTTCCTGTCAACGACCGGGGGGGTTGTACCTCGGAACTCCTCCGATACACGTCGAACCCGAGGATTTCTTCGTCGGCGTTCAAATTCCAGGACAGCTCGACATAGCCACTCCTCGGGTAGGTTTCGAAGCGCTCGATCAAGACGGCGCTGGGCGGGCGAACGCATATTTCCGCCCCCACGCCGTTCTCCGACATCGGCGTCTCAGGGAGGATGAAGTACTCCAATGATCCCGGGATCAACGCCACCGTTCCGTCCAGCGTATCCGGCAGCACGAGCGAATCCCCGGCTTCCGTGTAGCTCAATCCGAAGACCGTTCTTGCGCCGGGTGGCTTGGTCGCTCTCGGCGCCACGAGGAACTCAGAAACAAATTGCGGCGGCACGCAGCCCGTGTTTGCGATGTTCGAGGCCAGGGTCGTTATCTCGGTCCTCCAGATGCTGTCGGGCGAAAAAGCCGTGGAACAGTCGTTGGGCCAGCAATCCTGATCGCCGTACCCAGTGGATTTCATGGCGATCAGGTTATTCGGGGTGTATCGATACGGACTTCCGTATGTGGAATCGCTGCTTTTGGCCAAGTCGTAGACCTGCTTGATCCTCACGGTGTCCGTGGCTTCCGGCTCTCGGTCCGAGACGTAATATCGGACCCTGCCTGCATAGTGCAGGACGTCTTGTCGGCCCGGATTGTCGTAGAGATACTCGGACTTCGCCGCGACCAACCCCCCGCCAATGAGGAACCCGCCTGCTGCGGGGTTACTGATGCAGGGATCTTCCATGGTGAAGTGAACGGTCTTGCTCCTCCATTCATTCGTGCCGCTGGTCCACAGGTCGACGGTCACCGACCATTCCCCGTAGCAGGCGCCGCCCAGCAAAACATATATGCTCTTATGTCCGTAACCGGTAACAATTCCTGGATCCCAATACCCGCACGGGCTGACGACCAGCAGATCGATCTTTTCTATGATATATTCCGAGGGGCTGGTATACCCGTCGTCTCCAAATATGGTCACACCGTCAGCGGTACGGAGAGTGTCGCCCCAGGCGACTCTGACGGTGTAGGGATCGACCTCCACCTCGATGTCGTAGTCGCCCGCTTCATTCGGCCTCATCAGCACGCGGAGCTGGCAATTGTAATCGACCCACCAGGTCCCCCAGTACTTGTCCCATATCCCGGCATCGATGTCGTGCCAGTATTGCAGATCGTAGATAAAGTCCTGTCCCACTCGGGTCGAGCATGACATCATTGGCGGCGAGGCATTCCACCCAGACGGGGCGATGCGCTTCTCGTGCTCGCTGGAACTCGGTTCCAGATCCGTCGATCGCACGCCGAGCCCAGTCGCGATCAGTACGGTTGCGAGAACTAATACAGGACCGGCATGTTTCATCTGACCGCTCCCGGCACCCCTTCTGATTCGCGTGCCTCCCATACCGGCGTCCTCCCCGCAGTAACCCGGTGTGTCATTCCTTCTTGGGTGCGAGCTTCTTCGTTTCCTCCTGATTGCGGACGGCCCACGCTTGGATCTCAGTGACGAGCTGGGGATCGGCCGCAGTGAGGATCCAAATTTCGCCGTTGTTCGTGTTCACGGATTCACTCCGCGCGCCCTTCATCATGACCTGGCCGACCGCCATGCACCCGCCGCAGAGCGGCAGCTGCTCTCCCTTTTGGAGACGCTTCGTGACGGCTTCCATTTGCGTCTGGGCTTTGCGGAAGGCCGCCATGTATTCTTCCTTCACCGTCGTAACCGAGACGATTCCGTTCGAAATGTTGTGCTGTTCCCACGCCATATTCGACATGAGCCCGGGCTCCGCCGCGAGCGGCTTGCACATCTCGCAGTTCTCCATGTCGAACCACGGGACATCACCGGCGAGCAACAAGGTCGAGGCGAGGAGCGCAAGAGCCCCAAACACCCACAGCCATCCGTGACTTCTGTTCATGTGTTCCTCCTTACTTTGTTCCTTCGACTTTTGCCTGCGCGTCTCTGACGCACCATTTAGGACCGCGGCCCTCGGGCGAATGATACCACCCTCGGGACGCCGATGTACATGCCCCCGGGGCGCGAGCGGCAGCGGGCCCGATCTAGGAATCGAATGAGCTGTCGCGGCGCTTGTTTTCAATCGCTGGACGCGATAAGATATGTTTTTCACAAGAACTTACTGATCCGACCGGATTCACGCGCGGGTTGCCGCGGCGCCGGGGGCGCTTCGAAAGTCGGGCAGGAAAAAACCGCGCTCGCCTCCATTAACCGAGGAGTAAATGCATGAGCAGTGACACGCACACGCGCACCATGGGCAAATCAACACGAGCGATTCACGCGGGCAATCTGAAGCCTCCCGTATACGGAGAGGTTTCCGTGCCCATATTCCAGACCTCGACGTTTGCCTTTCCCAGTGCGGACGAGGGTGCGGCGCGATTCTCGGGAGAGAAACCGGGTTTCATCTACACCCGGATGGGGAATCCCACCATCGCGGCGCTCGAAGAAAACGTGACCGCGCTCGAGGGCGGATACGCGGGCATGGCGACTTCGTCCGGCATGGCGGCGATTACCACGGTCTTCCTCGCGCTGCTCGAAAAAGGCGCGCACGTCGTGGGCACGAGTTCCGTGTACGGCCCCACCCGGGTCGTGCTCGAGAAGGATTTTTCCCGTTTCGGCGTGAAGGCGACCTTCATCGATACCTCAATGCCGGATAACATCGAGCGGGCTTTCCAGCGGGACACGAGATTGCTGTTCGTGGAGACGCCGGCGAATCCGACCATGGCGATCACCGACATCCGCGGCGCCGCAGACATCGCCCACCGCCACGGGGCGCTGCTGGTGGTGGACAACACCTTCGCCAGCCCCTACCTGCAAAGGCCCTTCGAACACGGCGCCGACATCGTGGTCCACAGCCTGACCAAGTTCATCAACGGTCATAGCGACGTCGTGGGCGGCATGATCGTGACCCGGGACGAGGCGCAATACAAAAGCATACGGCGCGTGCTGAACGCCTTCGGCGGCACGATGGACCCGCACCAGGCTTGGCTGGTGCTCCGCGGCGTGCGCACGCTGCCGCTCCGCGTGGCTAAGGGGGAGGAAAACGCGCACAAGCTGGCCCGTTTTCTCGAAGATCACCCGAAGGTCTCATGGGTCCGTTATCCGGGTCTCGAGGAACACCCGCAGCACGCGATCGCCAAGAAACAGATGGACGGTTTTGGAGCGATGATCTGCTTCGGTGTGAAGGGCGGCTACGAGGCGGGCAAGAGGCTCATGGACAGCGTGCGTCTCTTCACGCTGGCGGTCTCCCTGGGCGGTGTCGAATCGCTGATCGAGCATCCCGCCTCGATGACGCATGCGTCCGTGAAAAGAAGCGAGCGCGAAGCGGCCGGCATCCTGGATGAACTGGTGCGCATCGCCGTCGGCTGCGAGGACTACGAGGATCTCCGAGACGACCTCGAACAGGCGCTGGCCCAAGCATCAGCGTGACGGAGCGGTTGCCGGCAGGGGCGAAGGCCTCCCACCTGCGGGTGGTCCCGCGAAGGGAAGAGATATGGAAAAACGCGTGGTGCTCATCACCGGGAGCAGCAGCGGTTTCGGCGAACTCACCGCGCGGCTCCTCGCGGAGCACGGGTTTGCCGTATATGCCTCAATGCGAGATGTGCGCGCAAAAAACGCCGGCAAGGCGGAGGAACTTTCAGCCTGGGCGGCTCGCGCGCGTGCGCGCCTCGATGTGGTCGAGCTGGATGTCACCGACGAACGATCGGTGGAAAAAGCGGTCGGAACGGTACTGGAAGCCGCCGGCCGGATCGATGTGGTCGTGAACAACGCCGGAATCGGCGCAGCCGGCTTCTCCGAGGCGTTCACGGTGCAGGAGGTCCGAGAGCTTTTCGACGTCAACTTTTTCGGGGCGCACCGCGTCAACCGGGCGGTGCTGCCCCATATGCGCGCGCGGCGTTCCGGTCTTCTCATACATGTTTCCAGCACCGTCGGCCGCTTGTTGTTCCCGTTCCTGGGACCCTACTGTCCGTCGAAATTCGCGCTGGAAGCGTATGCCGAGTCGCTCCGCTACGAGCTTGCACCGCTGGGTGTGGACTCTGTAATCGTCGAGCCGGGCCCGCACATGACCGGCCACCAGGAGCGCATGCTGTTGCCTTCGGAACAGGGCCGCATCGCGTCCTACGGTGAGGCCGCGCTGGCCCCTGAACGCATGTCCGCAAAACTGGGGAAGGTGTTGTCGGGCCCGGATGGCCCCGACCCCATGGATGTCGCACATGCTGTCCTCTCCCTGATCGAGCGACGTCAAGGGGACCGCCCGTTGCGCACGGTAGTGGACAAGGCGATGGGGAGCCTGGTCGAAGCCGTCAACGAAACGCACGGGCAGAACCAGAAACGCCTGCTCGATCTCGTCACGGGCGCGTGATCGGGCGGCGACGCGCCCATTGGCCCCTTCTCTCGTGGTTGCCCGGAAAATCATGTTTCCCGGCTTGACGTGGCCGGAGCCATGCGGGTAGGCTCTCCTCATGGCAAAATTCCAAGGGTTCACTTCGGCCCATCCGATCAACAGGGACTTGGGGCTGCTGATCATCCGTCTCGGTGTCGGCTTCAGCATGATGTTGTTCCACGGATACGACAAGATCAGCGGCGGGCCCGACCTGTGGCGTGGTCTGGGCGCCGCCACGCAGAATCTCGGCTTCGATTTCGCGCCCGTGTTTTGGGGATTCATGGCCGCGTTCGCCGAGTTCGTGTGCTCGATCCTGGTCGTGCTCGGTGTGATGTTTCGACCCGCGGCGGCGCTTCTCGCGATCAACGTGCTGGTCGCCGTTCTGTTTCATCTGAATATGCCTGCGGGGGCGGACAACGCCGGCTGGAGCGGGGCGTCGCACGCGCTGGAGCTGCTCGCCGTGTACGTCGGGTTTTTGTTGATCGGTCCCGGCCGCTACGCGTTTTCCTTGATGACGCGGAGAGAAGGCCCGAGGGCCTAGTGTTTTCGCGGCGGGGTCTCTCGATTCACCGTCTCACGTGGGGCCGCGGGGGCGGGGTCGGCCCGGCGGCCACTGCATTCTCCTGGGGAGAAAAGGGGTCTTGGAGATGAGCGACAGCATTCAACGCGTCGAAAAGATACGGTGTCCGACATGTGACCGCCTGGTCACGGTGACGGCCACGTATCGGCAAACGGGATCTGAAGAGCAAAGCATGGTTGCGTTCGAGTGCACGATGGAGGGGGATGTGCGGGAATCCGCTGTGGGATCCGTGCCCGATGTACGTGGCATCCATGGAGCGTGTCGCGCCGCGTCGCCCGCCGGAGTGATCCGCGGGATCGAAAACTCCAGCCAGTCACGAGAAAAGGCCCGGTCGAAAGACCGGGCCTTTTCCTACAACTCGCGAGCTGCCGCGGTTGTCGAAAACTATTCAGAGTAGCGTGCCTTCACGGATCCCCACGTCGCGTCCTCAGTCGGCGTCGTGCAACCGGAGATGGTAAGCGTGAGCGTGAAGAAGTCCCACCACGCGCCGAGCGTACGCGTGTCCAGGCACGTCCCGGCGTCGAGGAGCCCGGGATAGGTTGCCGGCTTCACGCCACCGAGGTCGGTGCTCCCAACCTCCGACCCGTTGCCGACGTAAAACGTCATGCACGTGGTCGGATAGTTGTTGAAGTGCGCCGTCGCCTGCACGTTCGTGACGGCCGCCACAACCTGCCAGTTCTGGTACTGGATGGTCTCGAATTCGTAGTAGGTGTCGATGACACCCGGGTAGTCGGGATCGCCATTCGCCCACGGCCCCGTTCCACTGAGCCAGAGGTAGCCGCCGACGAACGTCTTCATGTACGTCTTCTGGCCGTTTCCGTTGACATCAACGGTGTTGGTCAGGAGAATCGGTGGGGTGATCTGTGTCGAGCACCAGTACTTCCACATGGTCCCCAGAGCCGTGCCGTCCCATGATTCCGCGTTCAATGTCGTTCCGGGCAGCAACGCGCCGCCACCAGCGTCCCACGACTCCGTGTAACGCCCGACGTTAACAACCCCGCCGAGATCGGTGGATTTATAGACGCCATTCAGCGGATGATCGGCGAACGACGCTCCGGCCACCAGCATGACCGCGAGCGATGCAACGAGAGCTAAAGCAGTGCGCTTCATTCGTCTCCTCCTGTGGTGCAAGAGAACTAAGGTGTTATCGAAACCGACCGGGTGCTGGCGCCACCCCTCGCCCTGCGTTCTCCAGGCTCACGAGCAATCCGCCCACTACCGGGTCGGGACCAAGCACACTCCCCAGAATCGGGGCCATTCTAGCATTAAAAGACCCTTTTGTCAAACGAACAACGAAGGGGAACCGAAGAAAAACCGCGCCGTTAAGGCCCAAATCAAGACTATATGCGCATGCAGGCATATTGGGGCCGGGCGAACCGTTTTTGCGCGCGCTCGAAGCGCGAAGATTCGTCGTGATACCCGAGGCCTTTGGGGTTTAGACTCGCACCCCGAAGCCATGGACAATTCAGTCATTTCGGTCGATAAGCTCACCAAGTATTACGGGCGAACGGTCGGTGTGAAAGACGTCTCGTTCGCGGTCGAGCGCGGCGAGATTTTCGGGTTCCTCGGACCCAATGGGGCAGGCAAGACCACCACCATTCGACTCCTGCTGGGTCTGATCCGGGCGACGTCGGGCGCCATATCGGTCCTGGGCCAGCCGGTTCCGGCCGGGTCCCTCGCGGCCCGCAAACGCTGTGGATACCTGCCGGGCGACTTCGAGGGCTATGCCCATCTCACGGCCGCGGAGTTCTTGCGCTTTGCGGCGGAGCTACGTGGGGCGGAGGCGCCTGCGCAACAGGAGCTGTTGGAGCGGTTCCGTTTCTCGCAGGCCGACCTCGGACGTAAGATCAAGCACCTCTCCCACGGCACGCGGCAGAAGCTCGGGATCGTACAGGCGTTCTTCCACCGGCCGGAGCTGGCCATCCTGGACGAGCCTACAAGCGGGCTCGACCCGCTCATGCAGGAGGCGTTCTATGAGCTGTTGCGGCGCGCGCAGGACGACGGGTGCACAGTGTTTTTCTCGTCGCACGTCCTCCCCGAAGTCGAGAAGACCTGCCATAGGGTGGCGATTATTCGCGAAGGCGAGGTCGTGGCCCTCGAGACTCTGGATGCGCTGAAGCAGCGGCGCGTCCGGAGGTTGTCGGTCACCTACCGCGAGCCGGTCGGCCGTGCGGAACTGCCGGGGGCAACGCTGGTGAAGCAGAAGGGAAAGCTCGCAGAGTACTTGGTGGAGGGAGAGATCGGACCGCTGCTCCAAGTCCTTTCCGGCCTGCCGGTGGCCGACATCGTCTTTCCCGAGGCCGATCTCGAAGAGGCGTTCATGGCGTACTACCGGAGAAGCGAACGTGCGTAGCCTCACCTACCCGCGCTTCATGCTGCGGCAACACGTGGGATTCGGCGCCTTCAGTTTCGTCGTCGTGGGCGTGCTCCAGTATCTCATCGTCCGGCTCATCACCACGGAAGACACGGCGACAATGGTGCGAGGGGTGATCGAGCAACTCCCGGAACGCATGCGCATGATCGTGAGCGAGCAGTTCATCACTCGCCTGACGACCGGCGGCGCGGTGGCGTTCGGGTTCAGCCACCCGCTCGCGCTCGCGCTGCTGGCGATAAACGCGATTCAGTTCCCCGCGCGCCACGTCGCCGGCGAGATCGAGGGCGGCACCATGGAGTGGCTCCTTGCCCAACCGGTAGCGCGTCTCCGCGTGGTGCTCTCCGTCTCGGGTGCGGGCG
>JBGSIK010000155.1:0-3480 GCA_041742575.1 Candidatus Krumholzibacteriia bacterium | reverse complement strand
AAGAAGCAGTCTATGGAGCAGAACATCGTGAAGCTCCGGGATGAACTCCAGGCCCAGAGCCTCATGCTCTCCGAAGAGAAGAAAAAGGAGAGGAAACTGGAGCTGGACAGGCTCGTGCAGGAGTACGAGGCGTTCATGCAGGAGACGTTCGGCGATGAGGGCACGGCCGCCAAGCGGAACAAAGAGCTGACGCAGCCGATCGTCGAGAAAATCAACAAGATCCTGGAGCAGCTTGGCAAGGAACAGGGCTACGTGCTCATCTTCGACGTGGCCAACGCCAATATCGTATACGCGGACAAGGCGCTCGATTTGACCGAAGTCGTGCTGGTGAAGCTCAACCAGACGCAGTAAGTCGGCGCCCGGGAGACCTACTGTGAATCCTCGGCGATATACGCTGGGAGAGCTGGCAGAGCTGGTGGGAGGGGAGGTCGATGGGGATGCGGGTGTGGAGATCAGAGGGGTGGCGGGCATCAGGGAGGCCAGAACTGGCGACATCACTTTCCTGGCGAATCCCAAGTACGAAACCTACGTGGAGACCACGAGGGCCTCGGCGGTGATCGCACCGCCGGATCTACGGACCGGCAAGCCGCTGATCCGCATCGACAACCCATACCTTGCCTACCTCAAGGTGCTGAACTTGTTCGCCGAGGACGTTCTGGTCAGGTATCCCCGCGACATTCACGAGTCGGCCGTCATCGATCGCACCGCTGTCCTGGGGAGAAACGTCGGAGTGGGGCCGTTCTGCCAGATCGCGGCAGGGGTGCGCATCGGGGACAACACCACGGTACTGGCCGGCACTTTCATCGGGCGTGACGTCTCGGTCGGCGCGGATTGCCTGATCTACCCCAACGTCACCATCCGGGAGGGAACGCAGGTCGGCGATCGGGTCATCGTTCAACCGGGGGCGGTGATCGGGGCGGACGGGTTCGGTTACGCCAAGGACGGCCACACGCACCAGAAGGTGCCGCAGATCGGACGCGTGGTCATCGAGGACGACGTGGAAATAGGGGCCAACAGCACCGTGGACCGGGCGACCACGGGTGAGACCCGCGTGAAGCGCGGCTCCAAGATAGACAATCTGGTGCAGATAGCGCACAACGTCGTCGTGGGAGAGGATTGCATCATCGCAGCGCAGGCGGGGATATCGGGGAGCACCGAGCTGGGCCGGAACGTCGTTCTGGCCGGGCAGGCAGGCTTGGTGGGTCATATTACGATCGGCGACAACGCGACTGTGGGGGCGCAGGGAGGGGTAACGAAATCGGTCCCTCCCGACACGACGGTGTCGGGGTACCCCGCACGTGAGCACAACAAAGCGCGCAAGATATACGGATACACGATGCGCCTGCCGGAACTCTACGAGCGGGTGAAGGAACTGGAACGAAAGGTCCGCGAGCTGGAGCAGGAGAAGGGGGTGCCGGTTGACCCGGCAGCAAAGGACGATCGGTAAAGAATTCGAGCTGGAAGGCCTGGGACTGCACACCGGGAACACCATCCGCTTGAAATGCAAACCAGCGCCGCCGAACAGCGGCATTAAATTTATCCGTGTGGACCTGGATGAACCGGAAGAAGTGTCCGCGGTGGTGACGAGCATTCCCGCCGAGGCGCAGGCGTTCCGCAACACCTCGATCGGCGGGGGAAAAGCGACGATCCACACCGTCGAGCACCTCCTGGCCGCTTGTTACGGCCTCCAGATCGACAATCTGGTGATCGAGATCACGGGCAACGAGCCGCCGGAGCCCGAGGGCGGCTACGGGGCTTACGTGCGGGCGTTCCGCGAAGCGGGCATAGAGGCCCAGGGTGTTCCGGTCGAGGTATTCGAGATCGACCGGGTGATCACGCTGTGCGAAGACGGCGTCGAGATTCACGCTGTTCCCTCGGACAAGTTTCGCGTGAGCTTCACCATCCAGTACGACAACCACCTCATCGGCACCCAGTACGCCACGTTCGCGTTGACTCCCGAGGTATTTGCGAGCGAGATCGCGCCTGCCCGTACGTTCGTTCTCATGGAGGACGTCGAGAGACTGCGCGAGATGGGTCTCATCAAGGGGGGATCCCTGGGCAACGCCCTCGTCTTCAGGGAAGGCGAAATCATGAACCAGGAACCGCTCCGGTTCCCGGACGAGTGTGTGCGGCACAAGATACTCGATCTGGTGGGTGATCTCTCGCTGCTCGGATCTCCGATCAAGGGACACATCTATGCGGTGAAGTCCGGTCACTCCGCCAATATCAGATTCGTGCGCAAGCTCTGGGAGCTGAAGGAGAGGCGGAGGCGGTTGTCGGTGGGCGGTGCCGGGGGGGCCTGGGACATCAACCTCATACAGGAGCTCATGCCTCACCGTTACCCGTTCCTGCTCGTGGATCGCATCATCGAGCTCGAAGACAAAAAGAGAGTGGTGGGGATCAAGAACGTCACCATAAACGAGCCGTTTTTCCAAGGGCACTTCCCGGGGCGTCCGATCATGCCCGCGGTGCTCATCATCGAAGCCATGGCGCAGGTGGGGGGCGTGTTGCTGCTCAACACCGTGGACGATCCCAAGAAGTACCTCGTATACTTCGCGCGGGTCGACCGGGCGAAGTTCAGGCGTCCGGTTGTGCCCGGGGATCAGCTGCGTTTCGAGCTGGAGCTCAAGAGCCTGCGACGGGGTATCTGCACGATGCAAGGTTATGCGTTCGTGGAGGGGAAGCTGGCCGCCGAGGCGGAGCTATCGTCCGTCATCGTCGAGCGCTGAGGCGGCGGAAAGCGAGAGAATAAACAGTGGGAAGCGTCAATGTCATGAAGACCGAGATTCATTCCACCGCCGTCGTGCATCCTTGGGCGCGCTTGGGGGTAGGCGTGAAGATCGGGCCTTACAGCGTCATCGGGCCGGATGTGGAAGTGGGGGACGGGTGCGTCATCGGGCCAAGCGTGCTCATCGAAGGTGTGACGCGCATCGGGCGCAAGAATCGCATTTTCCATGGGGCGAGCCTGGGGACGGAGCCGCAGGACCTGAAGTACGACGGCGGGAGGACGCGCGTCGAAATCGGCGACGAGAATGTCATTCGCGAATTCGTCACCATCAATACCGCCACGACCGAAGACACGGCGACGGTGGTGGGATCGGGCTGCCTGCTCATGGCCTACTCCCATGTCGCCCACAACTGCGTCCTGGGTGACCAGGTGATCCTGGCCAACGCCGTGAACCTGGCCGGGCACGTTTCCGTGGACGACTACGCCATCATCGGTGGATTGACGCCGGTGCACCAGTTCGTGCGCATCGGCAAACACGCCTTCATCGGGGGGGCGAGCCGTATCGAAATGGATGTTCCCCCATACATCAAATTGGCCGGGAGCCCGCCGTCGATATACGGCATCAACTCGGTAGGGCTCGAGCGGCGCGGCTTCTCCGTCGAACGCAGGGCCCGGATACGGGCCGTGTACAAGCTCCTGTACCGGAGCGGCCTCAACACGTCGCAGGTACTCGACAAGCTGGGAACGGGCGA
>JBGSIK010000154.1:0-6496 GCA_041742575.1 Candidatus Krumholzibacteriia bacterium | reverse complement strand
GACCTTGAAGTACGGAGGCACCACCATTGCAGCGGCCGACGTCCACAACTCGACGCTCGCTACTCTGGACGGCGCGTACGCGAACGTCGTCGATACCGAGACCTTCGTCAAAACATACTGAGCGACCTGCCGGTGAAGGATGTGAGCGCCGGTGAGCGCCCGTGGCTTGCTCCATCTCCTGGTCGTGTACATCGTGTGGGGAAGTACCTACCTCGCGATCCGGGTCGCGGTACGCGATGGATCGGGTTTCCCGCCGTTCAGCATGGCTGCGACTCGGGTCGTCACGGCCAGCTTGATTCTGGTGTCGTGGTCCGCGTTGACGCGGAAGAATCTCAAAGTCGGCCGGCGCGAACTGGGTGTGCTGTTGACGTCCGGCGTGCTGCTCTGGCTCGGAGGGAATGGCCTCGTCTCGTGGGCGGAGCGAAGCGCGGACTCCGGCTACTCCGCTCTCATCATCGCCGCGTTGCCGCTGTGGGTCGCCATCATGGAGTCGGTCGTCGATCGACGGCCGCCCACGTTGCGCCTCATCGTGGCGCTGCTGGTTGGCTTCGCCGGTGTGGGTGTACTCAACGGCCCCGTGATTCTCTCGGGCTCTCAGCAGGACATGCTGGCAGCGGTAGCGCTGGTGGGCGCCGCCATAAGCTGGGGGCTGGGCGCGATCTTCCAGAAGCGAAAGGCGCTGACGCTTCAACCGGAAGTGAGCTCTGCCTATCAACACGTGTTTGGTGGCGTCGGGCTCTTTCTGACCGCGTTGATCATCAGCGAACCGCGGCCGTCGCCGGTTCCGGAAGCGTGGATGGCGTGGGGCTACCTGGTGGTGTTCGGCTCGGTGTTCGCTTTCACCTCGTTCATCAAAGCACTCCGGTTGCTTCCCACCAGCATCGTCATGACGTACGCGTACGTGAATCCCGTCGTGGCGGTCTTCCTCGGATGGTTGGTCCTCGGGGAAGCGATCACGGTCTGGACGATCGGCGGGTCGGTGTTGATCGTTCTCGGTGTGATGGGCGTGTTTCACGAGCGGCGGGTTGGGGCGGGCCCGCCCTCAGATGTGTCAAACAAAGCAGACGATTTTCGCCGCCGCGCATCACAGGCTGGTGACGGCAAGAAAATATAAATCAAGTGGTTACACGGTTAGCCGGGGTTTCGTCGACTTGCCTTCCGGGGACACACCGCGATTTTCCGCTTGAATACACATCTGGATGGGGTGGACCATTATCAACCGAGCCTCAGTAACTCAGGGACAAACGTATGCTGGCGGAGGCACTGCCTCCGGCTCGTTGACGAGCAGGTAATTCACCCTTTGCGCGAAAGGAGGTTGTGTATCCTGACGAACTGCCATTGAAGCGGCAGAAACGCAGTCAATCTGCAAACAGAAGTCCTGGTGAGCATTTCGCACGATCTCCGGGCGGCCTGGAATCCCCACTCCAGCCTGACCATAAAGGGCAGGGTCCGGTTGAACGCCTTCTTCGGATCTCCACTTGGCTGAACGGTGGTCAAAACACTTAGAAGGAGCGGCGAAAATGAGGAATCGAAGACTTCTTGCCTTGATGACCGGGTTGGTCTTCTTGCTCTGCGCGGGGCTGGCTTTCTCCGCCGATTTCAAGGTGAAGCAGCGGAGCGGTGATCAGCTCCAGAGTGAGTACGCCAACAACGAGATACTCGTAAAGTTCAGGCCTACCGCCAAGAACATACCGAGTATTCACGCCACCCTCGGCGCCACGGAAATCCCCGTCAGCATGAACGCTGATTTCCAGCGGCTCCGGATCCCACCGACGTCCACCGTCGAAGAGATGCTGGCCGCGTATCGGGCGAATCCGGATGTCGAGTATGCCGAGCCCAACTACATCTATCACGCCTTCCTCGTTCCAAATGACCCCTATTACTCTTATCAGTGGCACATGCCGTCGATCAACGTCGGGCCGGCATGGGACCTCTCCACTGGCGCGGGTGTTCTGGTGGGGGTCATTGACACCGGCGTGGGCTACGAGAACTACGGAGTCTACGGGCTTGCCCCCGACCTGGCCGGGGCTACGTTCGTTGCGGGATACGATTTCGTAAATAACGACGCGCACGCCAATGACGACAACGCGCACGGCACCCACGTGACCGGCACGATCCGGCAGTCGACGAACAACGGCGTCGGAACAGTTGGCGTGGCGTTCAACTGCAGCATCATGCCCATCAAGGTGCTGGACGCCAGCGGGAATGGCTACGTGTCGGACATCGCTGAGGGGATCACCTACGCAGCTGACCACGGCTGCAAGGTGATCAACATGAGCCTGGGCGGACCCAGCGGATCGACCGCTCTGCAGAGCGCGTGCACGTACGCGTACAACGCGGGTGTGACTATCGTCTGTGCGGCCGGTAACGCGGGCACGAGCACGCCCCAGTACCCGGCCGCCTACACGCAGTGCATCTCGGTTTCGTCGGTGCGGTACGACAACACCAAGCCGTCGTATTCGAGCTACGGCTCGACGATCGATATCTGCGCTCCCGGCGGGGACATCGGCGTCGATCAGAACGGGGACGGCTATGGCGACGGTGTCCTTCAGCAGACTTTTGAGGCGCCGAACTACACGACCTGGGGTTACTGGTTCTACGACGGCACCTCGATGGCCTCGCCGCACGTCGCGGGTGTAGCCGCCATGGTTATCGCCAAGGCGGGTGGATCACTCCCGCCGGCTGACGTAAGGAACTACCTGCAGAACACGGCTACCGATCTCGGCACGTCCGGCTGGGATCAGTACTACGGTTACGGCAAGGTCAACGCGTACGCGGCCGTTCTGGCCGTGGGCGGCGGTGGGGCGGCGCCGGTCGCGAATTTCAGCGGCACCCCGACCAGCGGAACAGTGCCTTTGACGGTCCAGTTCACGGATCTCTCGACGAACACCCCGACGAGCTGGGCGTGGACGTTCGGTGACGGCGGCACGTCGACCGTGAAGAATCCTTCGCATCAGTACACCGCGACCGGCACGTACACGGTGTCGCTCACGGCGACCAACTCGTACGGATCGGACGTCGAGACCAAGACCGGCTACATCACGGTGAACCCGGCGTCTCAGTACGTGATGCACGTCCACGACATCGTCGTGACGCGTGTGCGCTCGGGGTCGAAATACCTCGGCCGCGCCGTGATCACGATACGCGATGCGAACGGTGCCGCGGTGCCAAGCGCGAGAGTGTACGCGACCTACACCGGCCCCAACACCGGGACCAGAAACGCACTCACCACCACGAGCGGCACGGTCACGCTTTCGACGACTTCGATACGGAATCCTGTCGGCGAGTGGTGCTTCCAGGTCACGAATGTGACCAAGTCGGGCTGGACCTACAATGCGGCGGCAAACGTCGTCACCAAGTCCTGCGAGAGCGGCGACGTGTTCAAGGAAGGCGAGATCGAGCTCGCCGACGCAGCGCCGCAGGAGTTCGCGTTGCACCAGAACTTCCCCAACCCGTTCAATCCGCGCACCACGATCTCCTTCACGATTCCCACGGAATCGCACGTGACGTTGGAGGTCTTCAACGTGACCGGAGAGAAAGTCGCTACTCTGGTCGACGGGACGCGGACGGCGGGCCTGCACCTGGTGCCGTTCGATGCAACGGGCCTCAGCACAGGGATCTATGTCTACCGTCTGACGGCGGGTGACATGAGGGAGACCCGGAAGATGATTCTCCTCAAGTAGGCGTTGGAACGCCTGACGCTCCCGCGTGCATGCGGGAGCACCAGCGAGGAGGAGAGGACCGCCCCGGCATGCTACGCCGGGGCGGTCTCTTTTGTCGGGGGATGGACTTCGAGGGACGAGGGCGGCACGCGCCGGCGAGGCGATCAGTCCGCCATAGACGGCGGCCGCCTTTCTGGCGTAACGTTAGACCGCCGCCGGGCGTGACAGCAAGAGCGCCGTTTGGACCCGAAGAGGAAGGTGGGGACGAAGCCATGAACTCAAAGGTCGAGTTGCGAGCCTTGGAGCTCGCGGGCGAAGGGACCGCCCGCCCGCCTCGGGAACGAGTGGGCGTGATCGTGGTGAATTCCTTCCCCGTGCTGGGAACGTTGACGGCCGCGCGGTTCATCGAATGGACGCAAGAGCACCCGGAAGGGGTCGTTGCGCTCCCCACCGGCAAGACACCGGAATATTTCATCAAGGAGATGAACCGCTTTCTCACGGGCTGGAAGCGGAAGGAAACCCAGCGAGAGCTGGCGGAATGGGGAGTCGATACGACCCGCAAGTGCGATCTTCGAGGGCTTCAATTCGTTCAGATCGACGAGTTCTACCCCAGCAATCCGCTGCATCACAACAGCTTCTACCATTACGTCAACAAGTTCTACATCGAGGGATTCGGTCTGGAAGCAGAGAGGGCGCTTCTCATCGATTGCAGCCGCATCGGGCTGCCGCCGGGCAGGCGACTGGAGGACGTGTGGCCGGATGACGAAGTGGACTTGAGCCTGCGCTACCGGAGGGCCAGCTCGAAACTCGAAGAGATCCAGAAGGACGTGATCGAGCGAATCGATCACTGGTGCACGGAGTACGAGGGACACGTTCGGGACATGGGAGGGTTGGGTTTCTTCCTCGGCGGCATCGGACCCGACGGTCACATCGGTTTCAACGTGCGGGGATCGGACCTCTACTCCACAACCCGCCTCACCGCGGTGAACTATGAAACCCAGGCGGCCGCGGCCACGGACCTGGGAGGCATCGAAGTCGCCCGCAAGAAGCTCGTGATCACGGTCGGTCTTGCCACCATCACCCATAATCCCGATTGCGCGGCCATCATCATCGCCGCCGGGGAGGCGAAGGCGAAAATCGTGAGGGACGCCGTCGAGTCCGAGCGGCACATCCGCGTTCCCGCAACCGCGCTTCAGGCGCTTCCCAACGCGCGTTTCTATCTGACCCTGGGGGCGGCCAAGGACCTCGAAGGGCGAAAGGTGGCCGCCCTCCGCGTTACCGAAGCCATGAGTCGTTCCCTGGTCGAGCGTACGGTGATCGATCTCGCCGTGGCCAAGCGGAAACGGCTCGCTTCGCTCACGGCGGATGATTTCGAGGAGGATCCGTGCGCGGCCGTGCTTCTGGAGAAGCAACCGGGCGCTCTGAAGGAGATGTGCGAAGCGATCTCGCAGCGCCTCAAGGACCGGATCGAAGTGGGCACGCACATATTCCGGAACGCAGTCTTTCTCCACACGGAACCGCACCACGACGACCTCATGCTCGGCTGTCTTCCCTTCATTGTGCGCCACACCCGCGAGCCCAGCACGCGGCACTACTTCGCTACCCTCACCAGCGGTTTCACGGCCGTGACCAACGCGTTCATGCTTCGGCAATGCAAGAGCCTCCGGAGCTTCATCGAATCGGAAGCCTTCACGGAGCTCGAAACCCAAGGGTACTTCGATCCCGCGGACATCATTCAACGCAACCGTGACGTGTGGCAGTACCTCGACGGCGTAGCGGGCAATTCCAGGTCCATGCGGGCCGACGGGGAGATGCGAAGGCTCTATCGCAACCTGGTGGAGATCTACGACGAGAAGGACAGGCAAACCCTCAAGGATCGCATCGCGGAGCTCATTAGCTACTTCGAAACCCAGTACCCGGGCAAGAAAGATCTGGACCACATCCAGAAGCTCAAGGGGATGTGCAGGGAGTGGGAGGCGGATTGCCTGTGGGGCTACTTCGGTTGGAGAGGCGAATCGATCCGCCACCTGCGCCTGGGGTTCTACACCGGGGACGTCTTTCTCGCCGAGCCCACCATCGGACGGGATGTGTTGCCCATCGTGAAGATCCTGCGGGAAGTGAAGCCGGATGTGATCACGCTGGCCCTGGATCCGGAGGCCAGCGGGCCCGACACGCACTACAAGACGTTGCAGGTGCTGAGCGAGTCCCTGAAGCTTTACGAGGAGGAAAGTGGTAGGAGCGACATCACAATTCTGGGATACCGGAATGTGTGGTACCGGTTCCACCCCAGCGAGGCCGATCTTCTCGTCCCCGTTTCGCTCAACATGTTTTCCCTCCAGCACAGCGCTTTCCTGAACACGTACATGTCGCAGAAGGACGCGTCTTTCCCGAGCTGGGAGCACGACGGGCCTTTCTGCGAGCTGGCGCAGAAGATCCAGGTGGAACAGTACCAGATGATCAAGACCTGTCTGGGGAGGGAGTACTTCTACGAGCATCCGAGCGCGCTGATCCGGGCCACGCGCGGAATGGTGTTCATGAAGCGGATGAGCGTGAAGGAGCTCCACGAGCACGCCCGCGAATTGAAGCGGACCACCGAAAACGTCTGAGGCCGCGGGTTCGCGGGGTCTTGTTGAGGTCCCCGACGAAACTGTGCTCTCTCGCGTGTTATACTGCGACCCATGAGGACCCTTACGCGATATGCCGCCGGCGGATTGCTGCTGGGCCTGTTGGCAACGGCCTCCGCACTCATCGTGCTTCCACATTTCTATGCGCGCATCTACGAGCTACCCTTCTTTCCCGCTATCGGCCTCGTGGCCGGAGTGGTGGCGGGGAAC
>JBGSIK010000153.1:0-5110 GCA_041742575.1 Candidatus Krumholzibacteriia bacterium | reverse complement strand
GGATTTTATCGCACCGAGCGGCGGAAAGATTTCTCGCTGCCGCCGCCGCGGGATACCGTGCTCGACCGGCTGCATGCGGCGGGAAAACGCGTGGTCACGATCGGCAAGATCGACGATCTGTTCGCCGGCCGCGGGATCACTCGCGCGGTACACACAGCCTGCAACCGCGACGGCATGCGCTTCACGCTCGCGGAGGCCGGCCGGAGCGATGCCGATTTCGTTTTCACCAACCTCGTGGACTTCGACACCATGTGGGGGCATCGGAATGACGCCCGGGCCTACGCTCTCGGTCTGGAGGACTTCGACTCGTTCCTGAGCGAACTTCTGCCCGTCCTGGGAGCGGAGGACCTCCTCATCGTCACTTCCGACCACGGCAACGACCCCACCACCAAGAGCACCGACCACAGTCGCGAAGAAGTGCCCCTGCTCGTCCACCATGGTTCACTCGATCGCGGGCGGCCGTTCGGGATGCGCGAGACGTTTGCGGACGTGGGGGCGACGGTGGCGGAAAACTTCGGTGTCGCATCCGGAGCCGGTTCCAGCTTCCTGTCGGATGTCTGAGCGCGGATGCCGTGAAGCCCCGCCGCAGGGGAGAACCTCCTGGATCTCGGGCCGTGGCTTTGGATGAGGGGTAGGAGGGGGCAAGCCAGGCGGGTGGAGGGTCAGTTCGGTCCGTCTTCGCGCAACATCTGGCGGTCCAATTGCTCGTAGCTGGCGTCGGGCCTGCCGGGTTCCCGGAGCGCGCGTGCCGACAAGTGGTGGCGATCGCAGTAGCGCTGCGGCTCCGTGCCCTCTATGAAGATCTCACGTCGGATCTTCGAGCAGTCTCTTGCCGCCAGCAGGCCGGACTCCTCGCACACCACTCGACGGACGATCCCGCTGGGTTCCGGAAAAGCCTCTCCCTTGCGGTCCCGGTAGTACGCTTTCATCACGTTCGCCCATGTCGGAAGCGCCACCCGCGCGCCGGTCATGCGCCGACCCATGGTCACCTTTTCGTCGAAACCCGACCAGACTCCGACGGCGATCTCCGGCGTAAAGCCCACGAACCAGGCGTCCGTGCACTCGTCCGTCGTGCCTGTCTTGCCGGCCGCGGGCTCCTTGAATCCCATGTACCGGGCGGTCCGCCCGTATCCTTCGTTCACCACGCTCTCCAGCAGATTGGTGATCATGTAGTCGATGCGGGGGTCGAGCACTTCTTCGCGGTAGGCGGTGTTTTCTTCGAGCACCCTTCCTTCCCGATCGACGACCTTCTGCACCAGAAGGGGTTCTGAACGTACTCCTCTCGATGCGATGGTGGCGTACGCGTTCGTGATTTCGAGCAGTGTGACTTCCGACACTCCCAGCGCAAGAGAGTACACGTTCTCGAGTTCGCTCTTGATGCCGAGCTTGTGGGCGTAATTGACCGCGGAAATCGGCCCGAGCGCCATGAGCAGCCGGATCGCGGCGATATTGATCGAGAAGTTGAGCGCGTGCCGGAGAGTGACCTCACCCTCGAAGCTCTCCGTGTAGTTGCTCGGTTTCCAGACATCACCGTTGGGAAGGTCCAGCACCACGGGCGCGTCCAGCAATATGTCGGCCGGGGTGTAGCCGTTCGCGATGGCAGCGAGGTATATGAACGGTTTGAACGCGCTGCCCGGTTGCCGCATCGCTTGCGTGGCCCGATTCCATTTGCTGTGCTCGAAACTCCGCCCGCCTACCATGGCTTTGACGAATCCGGTATTGACGTCGATCGCGATCACGGCGCCCTGTATGTAATCAGGCGGTCCCTTATGCTCGCCCTTCTGGAACAAGTACTCGTAACGCGCTTTTGTGTTCCGGTATCCCAGATCCCTCTCGATTCGCCGCAGCTGGCCCTCGAGGCTGTCTTCAGCCACGCGTTGCAGATCCGGAGCTATCGCCGTATACACACTCAGCCCGTCGTGGTACAGCCGGTCGGCTCCGTATTTCTGCTCCAGGTAGCGTCTGACCTCTTCCAGGAAATAAGCGGCGAACTCGGGCCTCGGGTCCCGCCCGGGCCTGATGTGAATCGGCTCGTTCTCGACTTGCTCCGCTTCCTCACGTGAGAGCGTACCGGTCTCGACCATAGACTGCAGAACGACGTTCCGCCGCTGGAGCGCGCGATCGAGTTGGTAGATGGGTGAGTAGTCGCGCGGATTCTTGGGGATGCCGGCGAGCAGGGCGCATTCGCCCACGGAGAGGTCGGTGGCGTGCTTGCCGAAGAACACGCGCGACGCCGCCTCGACGCCGTGCGCGCCGGAACCGAAGTAGATCTGGTTCAGGTACATCCCGAGGATCTCGTCTTTGGAATAGGCGCGCTCGATCCTGAGCGCCAGCAGCGCTTCCTTGACCTTGCGCGACAAGGTGTTCTCGTACATGTCGAACAGATTGCGCGCGAGCTGTTGGGTGATGGTGCTGCCGCCCTGGACGTACCGTCCATGCCTCACGTTGGTGAAGAACGCGCGGGCGATGCCGAAGATATCCAATCCCCAATGGGAGTAGAACTTGCGGTCCTCGATTGCGATGATCGCGTCTATCAGGTACTTCGGCATCTCCTCGAGCGGGACCAGAGCGCGATCTTCGACGTAGAACTCGCCGATGACGCTTCCGTCTTCGGCGAATACCTGGGTCTTCAACGCCGGCTCGATCGTCTCCAGGCGGGCGGTGCTGGGGAGGTCTCGGGAGAAGTACTGGTACGCTCCGAAGAGCGTGCCCGCCGCCAGCACGGCGACGGCGCCCAGAATTTTCGCGAGCGGCGGGATTTTTTTGTTGCGGAATAGATCCATGAGTGACCGTTTCTGCTCAGGCCGGACCTGGAAAGCCCAGGCGGCCGAGATCGACCGAAAAGATAGCACTTCAACATACGGGGGCGGTAGATATATTATGCCGCATGCACCGGACTTTACGCGCCACCTGCGGCCTGTTACACTCCGTATGTTTTATTTGGGCAATCAGTTATAAAACCGGCACAAGATGGGCAAAAAACCAAGTATCACCGCGTCAATCGAGGAGCAGCTCGAGATCATTCGCGGCGGGACGGTCGAGATCATCCCGCACGAACTGCTCGTGCAGAAGCTCGAGAGATCGATCCGGACGAAGCAGCCGCTTATAGTGAAGCAAGGCTTCGATCCTACCGCGCCGGACATCCATCTCGGCCATACGGTGGGCTTGAGGAAACTGCGACAGTTCCAGGACCTCGGGCACCAGGTGGTCTTCCTGGTCGGGGACTTCACCGGGCTCATCGGCGACCCCGCAGGTCGCAGCGCGACGCGGCCGCGCATCAGCCACGACGCCCTGATGGAAAACGCTTCCACGTACACACGGCAGGCGTTCAAGTTCCTCGACCCCGGCAAGACGATCGTCGACTACAACAGCCGCTGGCTCGCGAAGCTGGACTTCGCGGCCGTGCTCGACCTCTCCGCGACTCAGACGGTGGCGCAGATGCTGGAGCGGGACGACTTCAGCAAGCGTTTTCACGACGGCAAGCCGATCAGTCTTCTGGAATTCGTCTATCCGCTCGCGCAAGGGTATGACTCCGTCGCCCTCAAGGCCGATGTCGAGATTGGTGGAACCGATCAAACTTTCAATCTGCTCATGGCCCGCGATATTCAGCGCCAGTACGGGCAGGAACCCGAGGTGATCATCACGTTGCCGCTCTTGGAGGGCACCGACGGAGTGGACAAAATGAGCAAGTCGCTCGGAAACTTCATCGGCATCACCGAGCCCCCGGAAGAAATCTTCGGGAAGACGATGAGTATCCCGGACGACCTGATCCTGAAGTACTTCGAGCTGGTGAGTTCCAAGACGCCCCAGGAACTCGGCGACGTCTCCCGCCGCCTGCGGGATCCGGCGACCAACCCCTCGCACTTGAAGCGCGAACTCGCGCGCGATCTGGTCACACAGTTCCACGACGCGGAAGCCGCGCGGGCGGCAGAGGAGCGTTTCAATCGGATCCATGTCGAAAAGGATCGACCGGAGAACGTCGAACGAGTGGAACTGGATGCCGAGGACGGCGGGGTGTGGATCGTGCGGGCGCTCACGAAAACCGGGCTGTGCGACAGCTCCTCCGAGGCCCGGCGCATGATCCAGCAGGGAGCGGTTCGCGTCGACGGCGAGAGGATCTCCGACGTCGAATACCGCCTGGCGCCCACGGACCGGCCGTACACGGTGAAGGTGGGCAAGCGGCGCTTCATCGAGATCCTGGTCCGGCCGGTCGGCTAGCGGTTTGACCTCGGCGCCGTGCGCGTCCGTTACCGCGGTTGCGCTCGATAGTAATGCAGATAAGCTTTGTCGAACCCCATCTCGAAGTCTACGGCGGCATACGCCGCGTGCTCGAGTTCTCCAATCGATTCGTCGCCCGTGGACACGCGGTGACGATTTATCATCCTTCCGGACAGAAGTGCGCGTGGATGCGGAGCGACGCCGAGGTTCGCCCCTCGAGCGAGTTCGGCAAGACCGAACACGAGATCGTTATCTTCAACGACCCCCCCGACTACCGGCGCGTACATGGGAGCCGCGCCCGGCTCAAGGTCTTTTACGTTCTGGACCTGGACAAACAGGAGAAGCTCACGCGATTCGATCCCAGGATCTGGTGGCCGCGTAAAGGACGCATACTGTCACTGAAACGAGCGCTGCAGATGCCGTTCGTCAAGGTGGTGAACGCGACCTGGATGCAGCAGTGGCTCCGTGACAACCTCGGAGTTAACACGCGGGTCCAGCTTGGCGGCGTCAACCGTGATGTCTTCCATCCCGTCGAGGTCCCCCGCGATCCATCGGTGTTTCGCGTTCTCTGTTCCGGCGACGCTCGTGAGCGCAAGGGGACCGACACGGTCATGGAGGCGACGGCGCGCGTCCGGGAGCGATACCGAAACGTCGTCGTCCAGACATATCACCGTAAGGGGATCCCGCAGTCGGCGATGGCTTCGTGCTACTCGCAAGCGGATTTGTTCGTGGACGGGCAGTGGTACGCCGGCTGGAACAATCCCGTGAGCGAGGCCATGGCGTGCGGAGTGCCGGTGGTGTGCACGCAGCTCGGCGGCGTGCAGGACTTCGCGTGGCACGAACGCACCGCGCTGCTGGTGCCGCCGCGCGATCCGGGTCGGATGGCGGAGGC
>JBGSIK010000152.1:0-3467 GCA_041742575.1 Candidatus Krumholzibacteriia bacterium | reverse complement strand
GGAGGCGCGGCACCCGTGGGAAGCCCCTCCTGCAGCAGGCCCGGCAGGCTCACGCCGACCGCACCCGCCGCGACTCTTTGTTTCCAATCCACGCCGAAGAAATCCAGGAGCACACCGAGCGCTGCACCCACGGGGTAGGATCTATTGCGCGCCATGTCGCGCGGATCGAGCGCTTCCTCAGACAAGCGTGATTCGAACTCGCTCAGTAGATAGGCCTCCATCGTAACGGGCGCGAACACATCGCATATCGCGGGGATCGGTGGCGTCGCGGAGTTGTCCCGGCAGAGATCGCCGATCATGCCGACGCTGCGCACCTCGACGTATTTGGCGGATCCCTCTTTCAGTTCCTGCGTGCGTTCGAACTGCGCGATGAAGGGATCGCCCTGCCGCCAGCGGCGCTGCCGAACGGCCAAGAATTCCCTGGCCAGTTCCAGCGCCTGCTCTCGACTCTCCTTTCCGGAGGCCTTTATCGCGTCCACGAGGATGCGCATTTCGAGGGTGGCGAGCGCCATGTTATCGGCGTCCAGTATGGGGTAGTTCTCTTCGGAGCCGGTATCTTCCATGCTCTGAAACGTTTCGTACTGGTATTGATGGAAGGCCTCATGGGTGATGAACGCCAATCCGCTGCCGATGGCGCCCGCGCGTCGTTCTTTGATCTCGGCGGCAAACGGAATCGCGACGGTCTCGAGGCTGTCGATGGTCAGTTTGAAGACGAGTTGACCCACCGCTTCGCGGAAAGGACCTGGATGCAGAACGGCATTGGTCCCGAGATCGATCCACTCCCGCGGGTACTCCTCGAATCCTTCGACGGGACCGCTGGCGTTCACCAGGACGGCCCAGCGATCCGGTATGTAAACGAGGAACGGACGCTGCGACAGGTCGTAACCTGGCCACGCCGAGTCATGCGTGCGCTGATAGAGCTGCACGACTCCCGCTGCGGCGAGCAAAGCCACCGAGTCCGCGGGAGAGAGGTCCGCCGGCGTCGTTTCCATGGCGAAGGACCGACTCTCTCCCCCCCTCGCCGACGCGTGAGCCGGCGATTGCAACACCCAGCCGGCCAACAAGAGCAGGATCAAGGCCGTTCTATCAAGGACACCACGCGGCGCCACGCCGCACGAAGCACACCAATCGCCAAACATCGTGCACCTCCAGAACCGTGAAGTTCGCTCCCGAAGGTTCCCCCGCTGCCACCGCCGGCGGTTTTCGCCGACGGACGCGTTCTCGGACACCCCCGAGCGCGCACGCTACCTGAACGCAACCACGGAGATAACCGTCCCCGCCAGCACTACCCATAGAATATCGACCCTGAACAGCAGCGCACCGAACGCCGCACCCGCCAGAAGGATGCGTCCCACATCCCAGTTCACTTCCACCGCGAAACGAAAAGTGACGGTGAGCAGCAGTCCTACGAACGAACAAAGGACGCCGCCCACGATTTTGTTGAAATAAGGCGATGCGCGTAACCTGTCGAGATGCGGCACGATTCCAACCACCATCAAAAACGAAGGCAGGAATACGCTCACGGTGGCAACCAGACCTCCGAGGAATCCATGCAGCCAGTATCCCGCGAAGGTCGCCGTGATGACGATCGGCCCCGGTGTCACTTGCCCCAGGACGATTCCGTTCAGGAACGTCTGGCCGTCCATCCAGCCCCGCGCATCCACGATTTCGTGATACATGAGAGGAACGGAGGCAAACGCACCGCCGAAAGCGAACAAGTCGATCCTGAACATGAGCGCGGCCAACTCAAAAAGATCCGGCGCCGTCGCAAACAGCGCCAGAAACCACACCACGGTAGCTGCTACGAGAACCAACAGGGGCCGCTGCGACGAACGCTGCCTTATCGCGTCCACATCCGTGCTCCGGAGAGCCGGCGGCCTCCGGAGCAGCACCAGGCCCCCCAGTGCCGCCAGCAGAATCACGGCGATCGGATGCAAGCCCAGCGCGAATAGTACCGCCGCGGCGCCCGCGATGAGAACATGCTTCCAGGTCTCGAGAGACGTTCTGCCGAAAGATACCGTGGCGTTGGCCACAATGGCGACGATGATCGCTTGTAGCCCTGCAAATGCCGATACCACCACCGGCAGGGTCCGGGCCGAAGCGTACAGGGCCGACAACGTCATCATGAGAATGAATGCCGGCAATCCAAAGCCCACGAATGCCGCCCCCGCGCCGATGGCTCCCCGCGTCCTGATCCCGACGTAGGCGGCGGTCTGCATCGCAGTCGCTCCCGGTATCATCTGACACAGAGCCACGCCGTCGCGAAACGTCTCTTCGTCAAGCCACCGCTTCTTGTCCACGGTCATGTTGCGAATGTAAACCACCATGGACGGCCCGCCGAACGCGGTGAGACCCAATCGAAGGAAGGAAAAGAAGAGCCGAAACATCGAAGGACGCGGAGGGAGAGTAGAGCGGGACCTCATCGTCACACCGTTTTGCTTTCGGTTCAACAATTCCCGCTGGAGACCCGGCCACTGGGGCCGAAGACCGGTGGGGTTTCGCCTCTGTGGCAGCTTCCCGGCTCGTGTACTGCCCGGAAATCCGACCGTCGGGCCAGATCAGAATCCGCGGGGAAAATCACGTCACCGCCGGGAGCGCCCCGCCGACCTCTTCGACCACGCGAAGTAAACCGGGATACCTAGCAGCACGATGATCCCGCCCGGCCAAGTGTAATTCGGCTTCAACACGAGAAGGTCAACGCAGATCGCGGTTGCGCAGGCCATATAGATGGCGGGGACGATTGGGTACCCGAACGCCCGGTACGGGCGTTCTGCATCCGGTCTCAACCGTCTGAGCCGGAAGATACCGCCGATGGTCAAGATGTAGAAAACAAGAACCGCGAAGATGACATAGTCCAGCAACTCGCTGTAGTTCCCCGAAAGGCACAGGATGCTTGCCCAGATTCCTTGCACGATCAGAGCAACGCCGGGAACGGAATTCTCGTTGAGCGACCCCGTGCGCTTGAAAAAGACACCGTCCCGGGCCATGGCGTAGAAGACGCGCGCCCCGGCAAGGATCAGCCCGTTGTTGCACCCGAACGTCGAGACCATGATCAACGCCGCCATGATGATCGCCGCCGGCTCGCCGAAGATCATCGATGCCGCCGCCGTCCCCACGCGGTCGTCGGTCGCGAACTGTATCCCTCGACCGAACACGTCGGCAGCTTCCGGTGTCCCGTGCACGGGGAGAAGGACCACGTATGCGACGTTCGTCAGGATGTAGATCAAGGTCACGATCCCGGTACCGAGAGCGAGACTCCATGGAATGGTCCTCTTGGGGTTGACGACCTCGCCCGCAGTGAAAGTGATGTTGTTCCACGCATCGCTCGAAAACAACGATCCCACCATGGCGACACCAACGGCGGCCAGCAGCCCCAATCCGCTCAGAGATTCGACACTGAGGACGCCGTCTTCCCCGATTCGCGTCCACGCCGCGCCCCAAAAATCCGACCAGTTGGCCGCGATCGC
>JBGSIK010000151.1:0-3172 GCA_041742575.1 Candidatus Krumholzibacteriia bacterium | reverse complement strand
TACCGGGGGGACCGCTACGAACAGGAGATCGAGGTGGCCGGCCTGCTGATCAGGGCCATCGAAGTCAAGAGCAGAGGCCACGAAAGCAACCGGTCCGCCGGCGAGAAAGTCCACATTCGATTCGGGCGTCACACGATCTTCGAAGCCGACCAGGACCATGCTGCGATACGCGCGCAGCTCCAGAGCCTGGGATACATCGAATAGCGCGCCCAAGTGCAGTGTCGCGCACGCAGCTGTCATTTCGCGCGGGTCCTGTCGCCGATTACCCCCGCCGTGCTCGACACTGCGCGCGGCGGGGGGCCCCCATCGGCGCCACCCGCGCGAAATGACAGGGCACTCCGGAGACACAACACTAGTCGCGACATCGCTGCGCGATCCCGTGGAAACCCCGGGCCGCTGCGGGGATCCCGCACAAACCTGCCGCGACTTTGTGTTATCCTCCCCCGCGGATGGCCAAGACACTACGGAATACGTTCAATTGGTCGGTCTCCCGCGACTCCACTTTCCTGGAGTGTCCCCGCAAGTACTTTTTCCAGTACTACGGCTTCTGGGGAGGTTGGGAACAGGATGCGCCCGAACGTGTCCGCGAGATCTACATTCTCAAACAGCTGCTGGCGCTCCCGCTCTGGATCGGGCAGGTCGTCCACGACTGCATCAGGCGGTCGCTCGAAAACCTCGCGCGCCGCATTCCCGTGCTCCCGGTGGACGAAATCCTCGCCATCACACGGAACCGCATGCGGCAGGACTTCCGCCAATCGCGCGCGGGGGCGTACCGGAAGGACCCCAAGGCCCATTGCGGCCTGTTCGAGCACGAGTACGCCCTGGACGTGCCCGAGCGCAAGTGGCGCGAAGCGGCCGAGCAGGTCGATCGATGCTTGCGGAATTTCTACGAATCGGCCACCTACGAGCAACTCCGGCGGCTCCCGCCCGAGGACTTCCTGGAAATAGAACGGTTCTCCAGTTTCCGGTTGGACGAGAGCGAAATCCTGATCAAGCTCGACTGCGCGACACGCGAGAGCGATCGCATCGTCGTATGGGACTGGAAGACCGGGCGGGCGGAGCAGACCGGGCTGTCCTTTCAGATGGCCTGTTACGCGTACTACGCTTCCCACAACTACCGGGTGCCCGTGCGCCACGTCGTCACCCGCCGTTTCGAGCTCTTCCGCGGCGAGCTTCGCGAAGACAGCATCAGCGAGGGATCGCTCGAGGAGTTGCTCTCGTACATTCGCGGGAGCATCACGGACATGAAAGCGCTCCTCGAGGACCGCGATCGCAATCTCGCCCGTGAAGAACGTTTCTCCAAGGTCGAGAAAGCGGACATTTGCCTCCGCTGCAACTTCCTCAAGGTGTGTAAACCGAATATTTGATCCTGCCCGGTGGTCGCACCCGAACTGTCTTGTGCCGCCCGCTGTTTTCGTGTATTAATGGACGGAACGCCAAGCACGAGGAGAACGTAATGCCCGAATACCCCTACGTGCCAGGGCTCGCCGGAGTCCCGGCCGCGGAGTCCGCCGTCAGCTACATCGACGGCGAAAAGGGGATCCTCGAGTACAGGGGGATCCCGATCCAGGAGCTCGTCGCGCATAGCTCGTTCGAGGAGACGGCTTACCTGCTCATGAAGGGCCACCTCCCCACGATGGACGAGCTGAATCGATTCAAAACCCAGATCGGAGAGGCGTGCGCCCTTGGCCGCAGCACCCGGCGCGTAATCGAAGCATTATCTCCGACTGCTCACCCCATGGCCGCGCTGCAGACCGCGGTGGCTTCGGTGGGCCTCGAGCTCATGGACTGCCGGGACGAGGACTGGCGGTATTGCGAAGCGGTGCAGATTTTCTCCAAGTTCCCGACCATTGTGGCGGCCACGCACCGGGTGCGACACGGGCTCAATATCATCGACCCGGATCCCGGGCTTTCCCGCGCGGCCGATTTCTTGAAGATGCTCACCGGCCGGGAGCCCGACAACGTCAGCGCTCACGTAATGGACGCTTGCCTCGTCGTCCACGCCGAGCACACCATGAACGCCTCCACGTTCACCGCCCGGGTGTGCGGCTCCACCGAAGCTTCGCCGGCCGCTCTGGTGGCGGCCGCGGTGGGCACGTTGTCCGGTCCGCTCCACGGCGGTGCGAACGAGCACGTGCTGGAAATGCTGCAGGAGATCGGGACCCGGTCGCGGGCGAAGGAATGGTTCGACCAGGCGATGGCCGAGAGACGGCGGATCATGGGATTCGGGCACCGCGTCTACAAGACCAAAGACCCGCGCGCGCTCTCACTGCAGAAGCTCGCGGCCGAGCTGTTCACACAGAAGGGGCACTCGGAATACTACGATATCGCGCTGGAGCTCGAGGTCCTCGCCAAGGAGAAGCTGGGCCATCGCGGCATATGCCCGAACGTCGACTTCTACTCCGGCATCATCTATAACAAGATGGGCATCCGCACCGATCTGTTCACGCCCATCTTCGCCATCTCGCGCGTCGCGGGCTGGCTTGCCCACTGGTTGGAGCAGATGCCGAAGAACAAGCTCTATCGGCCCGATCTGATCTACACCGGATTGCACGAGCAGCCGTACCGACCGATCACGAGCCGGTGATCCGCGACCGGATCAGATTCTCGGCTCCGCCCGCCACGATCAGCTCCTGGGGCACGACGCCCAGCGGAGGGAATGCGAACTCCCGCCCGCCACACCTCACGATTGACGCCCGGAAGTCCACCTCCAGCTCCGGCCCTACGATGGTCGACTCGGCCCGACCGCCGAACGCCCTTTGCAGGTGCTCCACCAGCGCCGGGCACTCGAACACGGGAAACCCGTTGTTGAACGCATTGCGCTGGTAAGTCTGACTCACGCTGGCCGCGATCACGCACGGAATACCTCGGTACTTGAGGGCCGTCGCGGCCTGCTCGCGCGATGAACCTGTCCCGAAATTACGGCCGGCGACGACGATGTCGCCGTGGCGGTAATGCTCCCCGAAGCGCTCGTCGTAGTTCTCGAACACGACCGCCGCCATTTGCTCCGGCGTCATGTCGTCCTTGTAGGTCCACTTGCCAGCGAATATCCCGTCCGTGTTCAGGTTGTCCTTGTTCATGAACAATGCGCGCCCGGCCACACGCGCGGGAAAACCGTCCAGGATCTGGACCGCGCCGGCCGCGCCGGAGCGCTTCGATGCCGGAATGTCGA
>JBGSIK010000150.1:0-2640 GCA_041742575.1 Candidatus Krumholzibacteriia bacterium | reverse complement strand
AGCCGCTCCGATCGCTCCAACGGGGTACGCGGGAGCGCGGCGAACCGCAACAGCGCATCTCTGCGGTACGCGTAGATTCCGACGTGACGGCGGGCACCGTGGCCGCCGTCTGCGCCCGCACTCCAGCCGTGTGGAATCGGTGCCCGGGAAAAATAGAGCGCGCGTCCTGTGGCGTCGCACACCACCTTGACCACGTTGGGGTTGCCGTACTCGTCGGCCGACGCGATCGGGTGACAAGCAGTGGCGATGTCCGCCTCCGGCGCAGCGTCGAGCGCGCCGATCATCCGCTCCACCAACTCGGGATCGAACACCGGCTCGTCACCCTGCAGGTTCACGACGTATTCCGACTCGATCCCGTGAGCGACCTCCGCGACCCGGTCCGTCCCGGTCTCGTGGCGGGAAGAGGTCATGACCGCCCTGGCGCCGAACGCGCGCACGGCTTCGGCAACGCGCTCATCGTCGGTCGCGACCAGTATCTCGCTCACTCCCCGGATCTCGGAGGCCCGCCGGTACACCCACTCGATCAGCGGTCTGCCCGCAATCTTCACCAAGGGCTTTCCCGGAAAGCGCGTCGACCCGTACCGTGCGGGCAGCACCACCGAAAAACGCTTACGGCTCATCGGAGTTTCCTCCGCTGAGCCGTAAATCAAAACGAATTCTTGGTGCGTTTTTGCAGATACGGGGGCGAGTACAGGCGCCACACCGGGTTATTCCGGCTATCGCCCTACGAGGGCTGGACCACGCTGACGCGTTTTTTATTCCTGCCAAAGTCCTCAAATCTCACGACTCCGCTGATCTTCGCGAACAGCGTGTCATCCTTACCCCGTCCTACGTTCTCTCCCGGGTGGATCTTCGTGCCGCGCTGGCGCACCAGTATGCTGCCGGCCGAAACCGTCTGGCCCGAGTACCGTTTCACACCCAGCCGCTGCCCGTTGCTGTCGCGGCCGTTCTTCGAGCTTCCAACACCCTTTTTATGAGCCATTTCGAAACCTCTGGGTCATCCGGCGAAATCCCGCAGCCGGATCTCCGTGAAGAGCTGGCGGTGCCCGTTGCGCCGCCGATATTTCTTCCGCCGTTTCTTTTTGTATACGACGATCTTTCTATCTTTGCCGTGCCGCACGACCTCGGCTTGAATCGTCTTCCCCGCGACAAACGGGTTCCCCACCTCGACCGACCGGCCGTCGGACCAGAGCATCACGCGCTCGAAAGTCACCTGCGCGCCGACCTCGTGGTCCAGCTTTGGGACCCGCAACACGGTGTTCGGGGCCGCCTTGAACTGGCGCCCAGCGATGTCCACGATAGCATACACGTCCATATTCAGTGTCCTTGCGCTCTAGACCCCGGTCCGAAACCCGCCGTGCGCCCCGATGGCGCTAAAACACCCGCAGGTCCCCGGCCGTTTCCGTCCGGCATAACCCTCGATTTATACAAAATCACCCCGCCCCTGTCAAGAGAGTTCCTGGATGAGGTCCTTGAACGACGACAGGGAAAGCACCTTGAAATCCTCCCGGTGCAACCGCGGATCGTCTTGGATTTCGATCTGCATCTTGTACTGACGCTGCAGGGCGTCCAAGACTTCCGCCCGCTGTTCCTGGAGAAAGATGGCCAGCGAGGAGTTGACCCGGATCTGTATCTTCTTTTCCTTGGTATTCGCCCCGATGCGGCGGATCCACCGCTCGATCTTGTTGGCGAGCGTTTCGAACGACAACACCTTACCGATCCCCCGGCAGTACGGGCACTCCTCGCTGAAGAAGTGGAGCAGGCTCGGGCGCACGCGCTTGCGGCTCACTTCCACGAGGCCGAGATCGCTCACCGCGAACGCTTTCGATCGCGAACGGTCCTTCCGTAGATGCTGCCTGAGTTCCGCCAGGACCTTCTTCTTGTTCGCCTCTATTTCCATGTCGATGAAGTCGATGACGATGATGCCGCCGATGTCCCGCAGGCGCAGCTGCCGCGGGACTTCGCGCGCCGCGAGCAGGTTCGTTTCCAAGATCGTTTCCTCCTGGTCTCTCTTACCCACGAAACGCCCGGTGTTGACGTCGATCGCCACCAGCGCTTCCGTCTGGTCGAAGATCAGGTAGCCGCCCTTCTTGAGCCAAACCTTCCGCTCCAGCGATTTCTCGATTTCGCTCTCGACTTTGTATCTGTCGAACATCGCAGTCTTGTCCCGGTAAAGCTGGACCTTGCCCGTGAGCTCGGGGCTGAAGGCGCGGAGGTAGCGCATGAGCTTGCGGTGTTCCTTTTCGCTGTCGATCCAGATTCGATCGACGTCGTCGGAGAGGATGTCCCGGACCATGCCGACGAGCATACCGACTTCCTCGTGGATGAGGCTGGGGGCGGTCGACTTCTCGGAACGCTTCTTCAGGTCCTGCCACAGCCGGTGAAGGTAGTTGACGTCGGCGACGATCTGTTTCTCCTCGACACCCTCGCACGCCGTGCGGGCAATGACTGCGCAGCTCGCCGGCTTCCTGGCCGAGATGACCCCTTTGAGCCGGCTCCGTTCCTGACGCGATTCGATGCGCCGGGAAACGCCGATATAATCCATGTTCGGCATGTAGACCACGAACCGGCCCGGGAGCGAGAGCTGCGTCGAGAGACGCGGGCCCTTGGTGCCGATCGCTTCCTTGGTGACCTGCACCA
>JBGSIK010000149.1:0-3468 GCA_041742575.1 Candidatus Krumholzibacteriia bacterium | reverse complement strand
GGTTTCCAGCCGATCCCGCAGGCGCAACAAACGCTGCTGCTCCGATTCCCGTTCCGCGCATGCCAGGCGAGCCGCTTCCGCCATCGCCGCAATCCCGGGTAGATTCTCGGTGCCGCTGCGATGGCCACGCTCCTGCCCGCCCCCGTGCGTGAGGGGATCCAGCCGCAGGCCGCGGCGAACGTAGAGAACGCCGGCGCCTTTGGGACCGCAGAACTTGTGCCCCGAAATGGATAACATGTCCACCGTGTCGCGGCGAACGTCGATGGGAAGCCGCCCGTACGCCTGCACCGCGTCGGAGTGGAAGCACACTCCCCTTTCGCGCGCGATCCTGCCGATCTCTTCTACCGGCTGGATCACGCCGGTCTCGTTGTTCGCCCCCATGACGGTGACGAGGACGGTATCGGGCCGGATCGCCTCCCGGACGCCTTCTGGATTCACCCTCCCATTCGTATCCACGGGCAGGTACGTTATCTCGAAACCGTCCGCGGAGAGGGCGCGGCACGTCTCCAGAACCGCGGGATGTTCGACGGCCGAAGTGACGATGTGGCCGCGGCCATGCTTCGCGGCCACTCCCTTGATGGCGAGGTTGTTGCTCTCGGTCCCCCCGCTGGTGAAGATCAACTCCGAGGGACGTGCCCCAAGGGTGGCGGCCATGCTCTCCCGAGCCTCATCCAGGAATGCCCTGGCGCGCCGGCCGGCAAAATGAGTGCTGCTGGGATTCCCGTACCCGTCGCGCAGGACACGATTCGTCGCTTCCAGCGCCTCGGCGCGCACGGGGGTGGTGGCGTTGTAGTCCAGGTACACCGCTGGCATTATGGCCATCGCAGAGAGTAAAAGAGGTGATCAGATGTTCTGCAGCTTGCCCAGCTGCGCGTAGAACTCGGCCCGCAGCGACGGATCCGACCGGAAAACACCGAGCAACGCGGTCGTGACCACCACCGAGTTTTGTTTCTCCACGCCGCGCATGCTCATGCACAGGTGCCGGGCCTCGACCAGCACCGCGACTCCCTTGGGCTGCAGATGGTCTTCCAAAGCGTGCGCGATCTGCGTAGTCATCCGCTCCTGCACCTGCAATCGGCGCGAGAACACATCGACCACACGCGCGATCTTGCTGAGGCCCACGATCTTTTTGCCGGGAACGTAAGCGATGTGACAGTTGCCGTAGAACGGCACGAGATGGTGCTCGCACATACTGTAGAAATCGACGCCCTTCACCAGCACCGTGCCTTCGTGACTGTCCTCCACGATGGCGTCCGACAAGAGCGCGCTCACGTCCTGCCGGTAACCCTGCGTGAAGTGCCTCCACGCCTCCGCCACACGGCGCGGGGTGCTCAGGAGCCCTTCTCGGTCGGGATTCTCTCCGATTTCGACCAGGATATCGCGGACCAAGCGGGCCAACGCGTCATCGCCCGTGTTCCCGGATTCGGTGGTGCCGTCCCTGCGCGATTTCATCCTTGCTCCTCCCGATTGCGACTAGTGGCTCAGGTATCGCTCCGCGTCCAGGGCGGCCATGCATCCCATGCCGGCGGCGGTCACGGCCTGCCGGTACTTGTGGTCGGCGACATCGCCGGCGGCAAACACGCCGGGCACGTTCGTTTGGGTGCTCCCGTTTTGGACCAGCAGGTACCCGCTCGGATCCATGTCCAGAATCCCCTCGAACACCTTGGTGTTGGGATCGTGCCCGATGGCGACGAACAGCCCCTGGCACTCCAGCTCGTCGAGGGCGCCGGTCTTGGTGTTTTTGAGCCTGAGCCCCGTGACGCCCTTGTCTGCAGCGCCGAGGACTTCGTCCACCAGCGAATTCCAGATGAACTCGATCTTCGGGTTCTTGAATGCCTTGTCCTGCATGGCCTTCGAGGCCCGCAGCTCGTCCCTGCGGTGAATGACGTACACCTTGGACCCGAACTTGGTGAGGAAAGTGGCCTCTTCCAGGGCGGTGTCGCCGCCGCCGACGACGGCGATCACTCTGTTCTTGAAGAAGAACCCATCGCAGGTGGCGCATGCGGACACACCGTGGCCTTTGAGGAGTTCTTCGCTCTCGCTCCCGAGCCAGCGCGCCGTTGCTCCCGTGCATATGATCAGGGCCCGGCATTGCCACTGGCGTTTGCCCGCGAAGATCGTCTTCAGGTCGCCGCCCAGCTCGACCCGCTCGACCGCCGCCTGGACGAACTCCGCGCCGAAACGCGCCGCCTGTTTCTTCATCACTTCCATGAGTTCGGGCCCCGTGACCCCGTGCTCGAACCCGGGATAGTTTTCGACGTCCGTCGTGATCATGAGCTGCCCGCCCGGCTGTATGCCCTCGATCACGAGGGGCTGCAAATCCGCCCGACCCGCATAGATCGCGGCTGTCAGGCCTGCCGGTCCTGAACCCAGTATGATGATGTTCCTTACCGCTTCTGGCATCCGATCGCCCTCCCGGGTGCTGCTGGTGACGCGCGCCGGCAAGAGCGCCGGCGCGCGCAAGCTACCTTAAGCATCTGAATAAGCATCAGTTAGAATAGTGCTTTTCGCCGGTTTGTCAAGCGCCCCAGGGGCGCCAAGCGCGCGCGGGGGTGCCGGGAGCCCGCCCGGTGATATTCCGAAGAAAGAGGGCGCGAGGCGTTGGACTAGAACCGGTATGTCACCAAGGCGTTCACGTAACTGAGGAGATCTGCCCCCCACGAAGAGCTGCCGCCGTAGAGATCGATGTGGACTCGGTCCCACAAGTTCGCGGTGATGCCGTTGCTGAACAACACGTCTGTCTCGTAATCCAAAGAATGGGCGCCATCACTCAGCGATGCGAACTCAGCACCATAGGGCTCCGGCAAGTCCGCGGATCTTTCGACCGCCGCCTCCACCTCACTCCGCTGCGCATTGAGAACGACTCCGATACGCCATGTAACAAGGCGGTGGACCTCCCACTCGACGGCAACCGGAAGCTGAACCACCCACAATTCGCGTTCGTAACCAAGCTCTTGCCTGTAGGGACCACCGATCTCAAGCGAGTCGCTCTGACCGTGGAAGACGCCCGCGACGCTCCCCACGCCCGTTTCTTCGTAATCGTCATGATAAAAGCGGGCTTGCGCCGCGACTGCCCACATCAAGCCAGCTCTCAGCTCGTCGCAGTATCCGACCCCGTTTGACAATCTGACCGCCGTGATGTCCCCTCCCTGCCCGTAGCGACATTCCATACTCGACACCTGCGTGCCGTCGTCAACCTCCGCGTCGTAACGCGTGAAGACACCGTCCCCGTCACCGCTCAAATGCCGCCATGAGACTTCGTGGTAGCTCCGCAGCCCCTGCCTCCACTCAAGACCCAACCGAGCGAACACCGACCCGCCGCTGTAATCCCGGTTCGAGTCGAATTCCGCCCGCTCGTAATCATAGTCTGGGTCATATCCCCACGGGTCTTGCCCATCGTCATCGTAATCATAATCGTAAATCCCGATGTCGATTCTCTCCAGGCCAAGCTGCTGCCAATCGGCGGAT
>JBGSIK010000148.1:0-4426 GCA_041742575.1 Candidatus Krumholzibacteriia bacterium | reverse complement strand
GCGCAGGCCCGGCGGGATCGCGCCGGTGGCGCGAATCGCGTGCCCGTCGGCGAGGACTTCGATCAGGCGATCGACGTTCACCGCCATATTGAGGGCGCGTCGCACGCGCACATCATCGAATGGCGGCCGCGAGTTGTTGATCCCGATGTAGAACACGCGCAGGGCGGGCCTCCGCTGTATCCGGTTCTCGTACCGGCCGTCCGCGAGGAAACGAACCTGCTCCGGGGGCGGGATCTCGAGGATGTCGAGCGAGCCTGATTCGAACTCCGCCACCCGCGTGAAGGCCTCGGGAACAATACGGTAACGGACCTTTCCGATGGACTTGGATGCGCGGGGGTGATGAGGGTTGGGCGTGAGCAGCAAATAGTCTCCCCGTTCCCACTCCGCCACCTGCCAGGCCCCGGACCCGATCGGGTTTCCGGGGAACGTCAGGAATCCCGCCCGGCTGCCGGGCACTCCCTGGCGAGGCAATTCCAGCTCCTCGCGAGGAACCACCATCGCGGCGGGCAGCGCGAGCATCGAGAGAAACGGGCCGAACGGCTCTCCCAGCTCGATCACCACGGTGGAGTCGTCGGGCGCGGACAGTCCCTCGACGTCGCGAGCCTCACCCCGCGAGAAATCTCCCGCCCCGCGGATACGGCTCAGCACCCAGGGGCGAGGAGCCGGGCTGGAAGGTGCCAGCACCCGCTGGTAGCTCCAAACCACATCGGACGCGTTCACGCGCCGCCCGTTCGAGTACTTCATACGCGTGTCCAGGTGAAACACGTAGCGGGCGCCACCCTCGTCCGTCGACCAGGTCTTGGCGAGGTCGGCCGCAAGTCCGCCCGATCGGTCGAACCGCACCAGCCCCTGAAAAACGAGCGCGCATATCCTGCCCTCGTCCACATCCACCACCAGGGCCGGGTCCAGCTTGTTCGGCGAAGCCGCGAGCGCGAGGTCGAGCGTATCATCGTCGGTCGCCGGCCTCGAACAGGCGCCGAAGCAGATCATACCTGCGCAACCAGCCAGGAACGCGAACAGCGTTCCCGCGCTCGCCACCGGACCCGCCCGCCTCCGGCTCAATAGACGCCTCCCTCGACCAGGCGGTAGTCGCCGCCAACGGACTGCGCGTAGAAAACGAACACGCGATCGATTCCGTAGTACCGCCAGATCTCGTACTCCCCCCGGTCATACTGGTCGGGAACGTTCTCGATCTTGTCGGGCTCGCCGAAACGAACGTAGACCCTGCCCCGGTCGTTCCGCCACACCGCCCCGGAATTTGCGTACCGTTCCTTGGCCACGCGCAATCGTTCGAGAAAATCGAGGAGCGCTTCGTTCTCGTGTGTGGCCGGATCGGGATCGCGCGCGGCCCACAGCGCCTTCCACTCGGAGACGCGGTCGGCCACGGCTGCGTCGCGCAACTTCGCGAGCTGCTCTTCCGAGAAGACAATCGCCAGCGCCTCCATGGTGTCATCGAAATACACTTCCAGCATCGCGCGCGTGACCTGCAGGATCAACGGCACCGAGACGCTGGCGTCGAACCTCCCCCCGCCCGCCGATGCCCTCAGGTGGACGGTGTATTTCCCCGGCTCCCAGCTGCCGGTGTCCAGGATGAGGGCAAACACATCGGTTTCGCCGCGGAGTTCCGTCTCGACCCGTCCGTATATCACGGGCCGGCCGCCGCCGTCTTGAACCTGGTAGTAAACGATACAGGGTAACGCACCCGGCGGGCGATCTTGCATGAACAACTCGAACTTGACCGCCGGTTGTCGGTCGAGGATATCCACCTCGGCCTCATCGATCGCCGCCCGCCCCGAATAGAAATCAGCCCATGAGACCAGGCGCGGTCCGGCTTCGGCCGCGGAGAACAGGACCGTCGGGGTCCCGAACCCGAGTCCCGCCGCGTGGAAATCGGGTACCACCACCGATACCGTGCTCCCGTAGCGAACGTGCGTATCCGCGACTGTGAGGACGGCCTCTATGGTGTACTGCCCGGGGTTCAGACCGAAGACGCGGGACGGGCGCGACCGTTTGTCCCGGCTGCGCGTGCCCTCGTAGTCGTCCGCCACGGCTTCTCCCCGCAAGACCGCCGTCCGCACGATTTCCGACGACCGGGAAGGGTCGCGGATAACGAGATAGATGTCGTATCCGGCCCGGAAGTGGCCGTCGTCGCGCAGAAACACGAGGCTCGGATAGGGAATTTCGGCGGTCACGCGCACGGCCGGTTTGCGGTCTGCGTCCAGGAACGCGTTCGCATGAATGAGAAAAGCGGCGGCCGGGACCGGCCGAGGCGTCGAAGCGACGACGGCCACGGCGGCAGCGAGCAGCCATCTGCACGGTGGTAACAGCCGCACGATGATCCAGAGTTCTCGCCCACGGTGACGAGGTTTCATTAAGGACCGGTATCTGGCGCCAATGTATTATACGCCTTCGTGGCCGGGCAAGCAGAAACGCGTCACTCGTATCGCAGCGCGATCACCGGATTCATGCGCGCCGCCCGGCGTGCCGGATACAGCCCGAAAACAACGCCGACCACGACGGAGAAGAGAACGGCCGTTACCGTCCAGGGGACGGAGAGGTAAAACGGGAAGTGGATGAGCCTGGAAACCAGATAGGCCAGCGCCGTGCCGCCCACGGTGCCGAACAGGCCCCCGATGCCGGTGAGCGTGCCGGATTCGACCAGGAACTGGAGCAGTATATCTTGTTTGCGCGCGCCGAGCGCCATGCGCACGCCGATTTCCCGCGTGCGTTCCGCTACCGAGATCAACATGATGTTCATCACGCCGATCCCGCCCACGACCAGTCCGATGGAAGCGATCACCGTGAGCACGATTCCGATCGGCACGGTGAACTTGCGCACCAGATCCAGAAACGATTCCGAGGTCATGACCGCGAAATTGTTCTTCTCACCGGGCGCAACGCCACGGCGGATCCGCATCGTGTTCGTGACTTCCTCCACGCCCTGCTCGAGCGTGGCCCCCTCCTTCACCGTTGCCGCGATCGATTCGAAATCGGTGGGCGATCGGAAGTCCTTGCGATAGGTCGTGAACGGTATGACCAGGAAGTTGTCCGACATCGAACCCACGAAGTGGCGCCGGCTGGCGAACGTTCCCATCACGGTGTACCGGCGGCCCCCGAACCGAACGTTTTTGCCGACGGGATTCTGGTCCCCGAACAGATCGCGCGCCGGTCCGTATCCGAGCAGCACGACGCGCTGCCGGTGTTCCTCCTCCGCGGAAGTGAAGAACCTGCCGTGTTCCACCGTCAGAGAGTAGATGTCCGGAAATGTGTGAGAGGCGCCCAATATCTGCGTGGGTGGAGTGCGTTCCGCCCCGTAGTGGACGATGACGGCTCTTTGCGGCTCGTACAGGACGCACACCTGATCCAGCGAGGGGCACAACTCCTCCAGGGCTTCGGCATCTTCGGGCTCGAGCGGTTCCCTCCGCATCATCTCCTCCTCGTCCACGCCCCCGACCATGAAGTCGAAGCGCGCCACGTACACGTACGGCCGCCGGGCGGAGAGCAGATCGTCATTGATCTTCCGTCCCAGACCGGAGAGCACCGTGACCATCATGAGGATGGTCGTTATCCCGATGGCGACACCGAGTATGAGCAGCACGGAGCGCATACGATGCCCTCGAATCACTTCGAGGGCCTGGTGGACGTTATCTCGCCACACCGTTCGCTGCGATCGCCCCAGAATGGGATCGGTCCGTTCTTGCATGTCGGTCCCTTCACTCGCTTCGGAGCGCTTCCACCGGATCGAGCCGCGCGGCTTTCACCGCCGGATAGGTGCCGAAAAACAGCCCCAGCAGAATGGTGACGACGAATGCCAGCGCGATGATCCCGGGCCGCACCGTGTACGGTATCACCGTGAGGCCGGAAACCGCCGCCGCGATGATGAAGCCGATCACCATGCCGGTGACGCCTCCGATCACCGACAGCGTCGCCGACTCGACCAGGAACTGCCACACGATGGCGAGCCTCCTGGCTCCGAGAGCTTTGCGGAGTCCTACCTCGCGTGTGCGCTCCGCGACGGCCACCAGCATGGTGTTCATCAGCACGATCCCGCCGACCAGCATCGAGATGCCGACCAGGGAAATCAACGCGATCACGATGCCGCGACTGATCGAATTCCATATGTCGATCAGCTGATCGCTGGTCGAGATGAAGAAATCGTCGCCTTGGCCCGGGCGGAGCCGGTGCCGGATTCTCATCACCACCCTGGCCTCCTCGATGGCCGCGCCGACTTGCCGTATGTCATCGGTCTTGACTTTGATTTCGATCGACTCCCTGGATCCGAACATCTTTCCGAATGCCCCCAGCGGGACCACGACGAACCGGTTCCGCGTCTGCCCCAACACCGTCCCGCGATCGGCCGCCACTCCGATGACTTTGAAGTGCCGGTCGCCGACGCGGATCAGTGTTCCGATGGGCGAGCGCGGCT
>JBGSIK010000147.1:0-2959 GCA_041742575.1 Candidatus Krumholzibacteriia bacterium | reverse complement strand
GAAGCGGTGCGACTGGAGCGACGGCAGCGCCGTGGCCACAATGAGCAGGGCGGGCGCGAGCGGGAGGCGCGCGATCGCGGAAACGATCGCCAGCGCTGAGAGCGCGAGGAGAATCTCATAATAGGGATGAAGCGCCCCATGCCGGAGAGCCGGATCGAAGGGCGATTTCCATTCGAGCGTGAAGCGGGAGAGAAGCTCGCGTTGCTCCGTCCCGAAAGGCTGCGTGAGGAACAATTGCGGCGCCGGGTTCGCGAGGCACGCCACGACCATCAACCCGAGCAGCAGCCACACCCGGCGCCAGTCTCTCCGCGCGTGCAGCGGCCGCAGAAACGGCATGCTGTGCTCGAGCTTTCCCGCGGCCCGTTCCGCGGCGAAAAAGAGACCGGTGAGAACGGGGCCGAGCGGGAAACTGGGGTGCGTGTTCACCCACAACACTTGCAGGACCAGCGGGAGCACGAAGAACGATCTTCCCTTTCTTTCGTGCGCGGTGAGGAGGAACCACACCAGGAGCGCGACAAAGAGATACTCGAAGAGATGGGCCCGCAGATCGAAGCGCGAGTGGGCGTTGAGCAAGACCACCAGCACGACGGGCGAGGCGAGCAGCCACGAAGTCCCCACGCGAGCGAGCGTACGAAGCGTGACCCCCGTAATCGCGACCACGAGTAGCATGCGCAGCGCGATGAGCCCCCAGGCGCCGGCCGCCTTGTAAAGGCCGTAGAACAGGATCGCCCCCAGGTACGATTGCGGCGCCCACGGCGCGCCCGCCACGGTGAACGTGAAGGGATCCGTGGTAATGAACGAACGGGTCTCGAGGATGCGCCTTCCCACCGCCATCATCCACCACACGTCGTAATCCCGTATCGGAAACACGGAAATCAGCGCGGAGAACGCGAGCACGACCGCGGCCGCGATCCAGTCGCCGGTCGAGGGCCGGTGGATTCTGTCGTTTGCACTCGCCATCGGCGCGTTGCCTCCCCGCCGTTCCGTCAGCGGGGCCTCCGTCTCCGGGCCCTCTCCCCCGCCGCCTGTGTCCCCCGGCGAACACACAGCCTCGACAACTGTACCTCACGGGACAACCCCCCCGGCCCGGGCACCACTACCCTCGCGGCGCTTCCACGGCTCAAGGGATTTAAAAACAATAGATTAACCCGCTCCTTTTTGCAACCCCCGACGACGGCACCGCGTTTGCTGTTCCGAAGCGTCGAACTCTGGAGAGGGACACCAAGGGCAAGGTAACGAATCGAAACGAACGCGCACCTGTTGGGAAAGGAGTGGACATGAAACGCACCCACATCTTGGCGCTCATCCTCGCCGCCGCGACCATGTGGATCGTCGCCGGCTGCGACTCGCCGACGGACGAGACGACCGACACCGAGCTTGCGACTCGCGAGCAGGTCGTCGATCTCGACGATCCATACGGCGGCTTCAGTACCGCGGACGAGCAGCCCGCTTTCGCTGATCCGTCGATCCCGGAATTGTTCGGACCCGACCTCGACGTCGCCTACGACGATCCCGTGGATAACACCCCCGTCATGGATCGGATCCGTGACCGCTACCGCAACCGCCCGGTGACGTTTCTCATGATCACATGGGGGAATCTCGAGGCGGATAGCACCATCGATTTTCCTACTGACTGGAGCGGCGGCCTCCTCGCTGAGAACGGCGTTGTCTGCCTCAAGCGGACAATCGCGTTCGAACGTGGGGATGCGATCCTGCCGCGTACTTCGCCCGATTTGCTGGAGTGGACGTCGAAGACGATGCCGCACTTCGACGGCGTGCTCGTCTCACTGTACGCCTTCACGGCCCCCGATACCTTCGGCGTTGATTCCACTGCCGTCGACAGCGTGAAGAGCTCCCCGTTTTCGCTGACGTTCCGCACCCCGCCGCTCACCGTCACGTTCACGGCGGAGGAACTCGTTGACCTGCACCGTGTGATCCAGGTGGACGAAGCCGGCAACGCGGTCGCGTTCAACACGCTCACCGTGCTGCCCACTCCCTGCCCGGTCGGGTTCCTCGCCGGTCAGTGGCGCCCGGTTTCCGACCGTCCCGGCGGTGTGTTTCGCGGCAAGTGGGTCAGCTATAACGGCGCCCATATGGGGTACCTGCGCGGAATCTACGGGCCCAATTCGGACGGAGAGAAAGTGTTCTTCGGCAAGTGGATCGGCCGCGGCGGCCAGTTCCAGGGATTGCTGGTCGGGTACTACGGTGACAACACAACCGAGCCCAGCACCGCAGCCAGCAGAGCCGGCGGGTGGTTCAAGGGCGTGTGGCTCGATCGCGCCCTGCGTGTGATGGGCGATCTGGGCGGCGAGTGGAACACGCGCGACGACGCCGAACGGCCCGGCGGCCACTTCAAGGGGCGCTGGCGGAACCGCTGCTAGCCCAACCTGTGTTCGCTCGGTCCTTCGGGGCCGATGCGTGGAAGCCCTCGTCGGAACGCGCGCCCGGCGGGGGCTTCTTGCATTGAAGACTATTTGCGGGAAACGCCGAAATTCGTCGCGAGCGCGTCAATCCTCCCAGCGGAAACGCACGCTCCATGCCGGGTCGTCGGCCTTGGACGCGCCCACCGCCGCCCCCATCGCCGACATCGCCCCCATGAGGAGCCACGTCTTCCCCTCATCCCACGCGCCCAGCGCGTTGCCCACCGCCCCGACGAACAGACCCAATGAGGCGCCCATTTCCACCCCATCGACGATACATCCGAGCTGCGAACGCTGATAGGACCGGAGACCCGGCGTTCCCGTTGCGTACGCGGACAGATACGATCCCGCCGGCGGGATGGAGGTGTTCATCCGCACGTACCCGCTCGAAAACCCTTCGTTCCACCGGAGTCCGTCGCGCAAGATGGCGCCGCGGAGCATGTAGTTCTGGAAACGAACCTCCACGGCGCGCGTCGAAAGCAGGGTCTGCGGCGCCGCCGCCGCAGGCAAAAGCGCGAACGAGAGAGCGCCCGCGGCCA